>NZ_JAUBTU010000128.1:0-17824 GCF_036705085.1 Microcoleus sp. B6-A1 | reverse complement strand
ATGACTAATGACTAATGACTAATGACTAATGACTAATGACTAATGACTAATGACTAATGACTAATGACTAATGACTACACTACTTTTTTAAGATTAAATGCAGCTTCTGTGAGTTGTTGAGTACCGATTTTAACTTGATTAATGCCGCTGACTGTTTGAGACGCAGATTCCTTCATAGAACTCATGGCATCACCTACTTGCTGAATTGCGCTCGCCTGCTGTTTAACATTAAATGAAATTTGCTGGTTGCTAGCAAACACCAGATTGCAAGCTTCCCTCACACCCGTAAAAGCTTCGGCCGTATCTTGTGCTGTTTTCACCCCTTCTGCAACCGTTTTGCGACTATCTTCAGTTGCTTTCACCGTTGAGTCGATCGCGCCCTTAATTTCTGGAACAATACCATTAATCTTTTGTGCTGCTTGTTGGCTTTCATCTGCTAACTTACGAATTTCGCTTGCTACCACCGCAAAACCTTTACCGTACTCACCGGCTCTGACTGCTTCAACAGCAGCGTTGAGAGCCAGCATATTAGTTTGGCTGGCTAAATCGCTAACCAAACTTGCGAGAGTCGATATATTGCCAATCTGACTCGTGCTGTCGTCGAGTCGATGATTTTGCTTAGAAATTGCCACCACAGCTTCTCTAAGATTCAGCATTTGATTGAGAGTTTGATCTACCTTTTTAGTACCTTCTTCGGCGAGATTTAAAGCTTGGCGAGCGGCAGCGGCAACCGACTCAGCTTGCTCGGCTGTTTGCTGAGAAGATCTGCCCAAATTTTCAAGAGTTATAGTTGTTTGATTGACAGAGACAAATTGCCGATCGGCTATTTGCTCTTGCCGATTCATATTAGATTCTATTTGCAGTGAAAATGACGATATTTGGTAAATCAACCCCCGAATGAGAGCAACAATCTGTTGCAAAAAAAACCAGCCAAATCCCAGCACCACAGCCAGGGAAACAATCGCAATAAACGCTGCTATTTTTTGAAGAGAATCAATAGAAGAAAATAGCAAGTTTTTGGGTGAAGTATCCACAATTACTAAAAATTTATTTTTATTTTCCTTGCTGGGAAAAACTGTATTATAGCTAATCACTAGATCCGTCTTGTCAATATTTCCCTTGCCACCTGAGAGTATTTTAGCAACAATGTCTCCTGAATAATCATTTTTGATATTTTCCTTAGTTTTGAGTTCCAATCCCCATGCTTTTTGAGGATTGGGATGAGCCAGATAATACCCATCTTGATTTAAGATAAAAGATTGGTCTGATAGTTCAGGATTAAAATTTTTAACCATATCGAGCAGAGTGCTACCCAGAGCATTCGTAATGACAAAGCCTTGTCTTTGTCCTTTGGCATTAAAAATTGGAGTGGCGTAGCGAATGGTTGGCTTGTAAGGAATTTCTATTTTCCCCCTTTCCTCATTCAGATTTAAGGAAGACACATAGACTTCTCCTGATTTTAGCTTCATAGTTGCCGAAAAGTAATCTGCGTCTGCTTTATTTTGTAGTTGAGAATCTGGAATAACTTGGAGATTTGTGCCGTCAGAATCTACGCGGACTATCTCCTTACCGCTGTTATCTATGTAACGCAATTGCATATAATAGGGCTTGGCTTCCATCAACGATAAAAATGTGAGTTGCATTCGATAAACCCAATCTTTATAAGTTGAATTAGTTTGTTTGTCTACTCCCTTTCCTTCTCTAGCTCTAATCATTCCCTGAACTGGGGGAGTTTTGCGGAGAAACAAAATATCGGCTCTCAGATTGTCAAATTGGTTAATCATTTGATTGGCGGTGGAATTAACACTGTCACTAAGGGTTATTAATGCTAAATTTTGTAGTGCTTCTGTTGAAGAAGAAATGCCATACCAACCAACCAGAGATACTGGAATCAAGGTACTTAAAATTAGGAGGAGGAGCAGTCGGTGCTGCATTTTTTGGAAAAATTTGTTCATCATTGGTTACGGAGAATTGGTTACTGGGAACTTGTAAGCTCGCATAGTCTAAGTATAGGGAATTGGGAAATTGTACGCTGGCATAGTCTAAGTATAGGGAATGGGAAAATTGTACGCTCGCGTAGCCGAAGTATAGGCAATTGGGAATTGGTAGTAAATAAAAAATAACAACTCCCAAATAATAACTCACAAATCACAACTAACTACACTGCTGATTTGAGATTAGGTTCTGATTTGCCCAGAAACAAGTTATTACTCCCGTTAATATCGCGGGAATTGTAGGGATGCCGATCGCCAAAGCAATAGATTTAATTTTTAAGGATATATTGGGCATTTTTTGGGAACTACTCATAATTCATCGATCTCCTACAAAACTGCTTTCAAATCTAAGGCTGCTTCATTCAATTTTTGAGTGCCGACTTTAGTTTGACTGATACCGCAAGCGGTTTGGGCTGCCGCTTGATTGAGGGAGTTCATAGCTTGCACTACCTGTTCGATCGCGATCGCTTGCTGTTTGGCATTCAGAGAAATTTGCTGAGAGCTCAAAACCACATTGTTAATGGCATTGGCAACTCCTGCAAATGCCACTGCGGTTTCTGAGGCAATATTCACGCCCGATTCCACAGTTTTAGTTCCTTCGTCTGTCACCATTACCGTTGAGTTAATCGCTTTTTGAATATCAGCAACTAATAAATTAATTTGCGCTCCTGATTTTTTACTGCGATCGGCAAGTTTGCGAATTTCTGACGCCACCACGCCAAACCCCTTGCCATGTTCCCCCGCCCGCACGGCTTCCACAGCAGCATTAAGTGCTAACATATTAGTCTGATTAGCCAAATCGCTAACTACAGTTGAGATATTACCAATGTGATCTGTTTGTTCGCTCAACTCTATAATTTGTCCTTGGATATCCTGAACTTTAGTTTTGAGAGTGGCCATTGCTTCTAAAGTTTGTTCTACAGCTTTTGTGCCACCTCCAGCTAAATTCAAAGCTTGCATTGCTTGAACCACGGCTGTTTCTATCTGCTGTGATGTCGCCCTGGAAGATGCTCCCAATTCGTCCATTGTAGTAGTAGTTTCATTTACTGAAGCTGCTTGCTGACTTGCCATGCGTTCCTGTTCTTCCACGGTGGCTGCAATCTCAGTGGAAGAAGTGGCGATCGAGCTAATGGCCCGATCGATAGTTTGGGCAATTCCTGACGAAATCAACCCAGCTATAATAGTACCTAACACCAATAAAAGTACGGAAGCAAATACCACAGCCCAGAGCAAGAAAACTAAAGATTCCTTCGTTTTTGCGGTGGCTTGCTTAATCGCATTTACTTCAATGTCGCGAAATTGCTTATTCACTTCCACAAATTCATTCACAAATTTTGTCTGTTTTCCGGTGTTAAATATAGCCATGGCTTCCGCCCTCTTATTTTGTTGTAAAAAAACCATCATTTCGTTAGCACTCTCATAATATTGGTTGCAGAGTTGTAGCATCTTCTCTAAACGTTCTTTTTGTTCAGGATTTTGGATCATTAACTCAACACTATTAGCCGACTGGCGAGCTAATTCTAAACCTGTTTGAAAATCATTTAAAAAGTCCGTATTTTTATTATTAATTAAATACCCGCGCAACCCCCGTACCATTTGCTCGGCACCTGCAGACATATTATTTGTGTGTCTGATCACATTTTCGATCCTTTCTACTTCTTGAAAATTACTCAATACCTGATTAGTGGTTGTATAAACTAGCACGGGAAAACCCAAGTATATAGTTGCTGGCGCTACATATGCAAGCAGCATTCTCTTTCTAATATTGAATTTTATTAAGTTAGCAAACATATTTTTCTCCTTAATTTTAGTCCAATATGGCTTGAAAAGCGAGGGGATTTGGTATAGCGTATGTTGAAGGAAGAAGGAAGAAGCCGCTTCGGCTCGCTTCCCTTTGACTACGCTCAGGGGAGGCAAAGCCGATCGCCATTCGGTTACGCTCAGGGCGCGATCGGCCCCCTGAGCGTAGAATGGCAAGTTAAAAAGAAGGAAGAAGCAATAAAATCAATGATTTGGGCCATGAACAACTTCCTCACCGTATTGGCGGTTGCTATATAGCAAGTCTAAATCATTTATACAGATTGGTAGGGTTAGTGGCAAGAGTGCCTACCCCGATCCGCTTAAGCACGGGGGGAGTGGACATACCTTAATTTTACAACTCATTTAGACGCACTATATAAGATAAAATCTGCTAGCATCGTCGTGGTAAAGTCGAGTCAAGTGCTCACCATATGTATCTTCCATATATCAGCCCAATTTTCAGCTTTTCGACTCACTGTCAATCGTCCAGTGTCAACAGTGAAACGTCAACAATTATCTCGATTGTGCAACCGGAATTGATATAATTGAGATAACTTGTTGATTCAAACCTCCTCATCAACCACAAGTCCTCCTTTGGTAAGGAGTTTTTGCAAGTTCAGAATAGCCATCATTTTTTTCCCGTAAATAGCTGTCCCCCGTAGATATTCGCGGTTGGCAGAATGCAGCGCTGCCGGAACAGCAGCAATTTCCGACACATTTAAGTATATAATATCTAATATTTCGTCAACAACTATACCAGCGACCAAATCTGCCACTTCAACAACGATCGCCTTAGAAAGATAATTGGCAGCCTCCGACATATTGAAAGACATATTTAAAGCACTGCGAATATCAATTAGCGTCACAATTTCTCCCCGCAAATTTATATTTCCCACTATGCGATCTGGAGTGCAAGGAACCGGAGTTACTTGGCTAATATCAGTAAATTCGCGGACTAGATCTAAATGAATACCAAAGTATTCGCCATTCAAAGCAAACACTGCCAAAGACATATTAATTGCAGCATCATTTTCCTCCTCGCCTCGCCGCCTCAAATTATTAGCCCGCGATTTAAAAATTTCCTTTTCTTCCGGCGTAGCCTGTGGACAAAAAACTTGACTCTTGCTCAAAATTTTAGGATTTGCGCCTAACAATTTTGCATTTATTCGCCACTGTAAATTTTCCCTGTCTGCCTCATCTCCTCTTTCTTCATTACCTGCATTGCTTGGAGAAACAGGCCAAATTTCCTCTAACTTTTCGGGAGAATATCGAATTAAGTGATCGAGATTCAGCAGCATGATAATATCGTCTTCGCAGCGGGCCAGTCCAGCTACAAAATGATGAGAGGCTTCTGAATTCTCTCGTCCGTAAGATAGCTGCGGAGTGATGGCATCTTCTGAGAGTTCCTTAACTTCGCGAACTTGATTGACAATTATACCGAGTTTCGATTCTTGCCACTCTATGACGATCGTACTATCTGTCACAGAATACTCTTGCCAAACGTATCCAAAACGGAGATTCAGATCCATCACGGGCAGAATTTCGCCCCGAAGGTCGATCGCCCCAACAATATCTTGAGGTGCTTCTGCAATTGTTGTCAACTCCGGCAGAAAGAAAATTTCCCGAACGTAGCAGGCTTCTATACCGCAGAGAAAACCGTTCTGTTCAAAGATAAGATACGGTTTAGTTTCCATATTTTAGTGTACAGTTTCTTTACTGTATAATCTTAACAATTTTTTTTTAACATTCATCAGCACTTGACTAGCTGTCATTTTCCCCTGTGAATCTATGGGAGTGTTTGGCGGTAGTGCTTTCAGGATTTCACAAGATGAATTGTACATTTTAAGAGCTCTTTTTACTTGACCTTCTTTATTGTATATATTCCCTAGTTCTATATAGGCTGACACAAAAGAGGGACACATATAAATAGTCCTCTTTAATAATTTCTTTGCTGTTTCCAATTGCCCCTGTTCTTCAGCAATTTGAGCTTGTAAATAATCAGTAAATACTGAGCCTGGATCGACTTTTCTAGCTCGATTACAGTATTCTATTGCCTGAGAATAATTGCCGGAATTTGCCTGAACTTGAGCCATCAAATAATAAGCCTCAAAATTATGTCCCTGCAAGTCTATTGCCTCTTGTGCCTTGTTGATTGCCTCAGTATAATCTTTATTTTTAAATGATTTTTTAGCCTCTAAGATTAGCATTTGAGACGTTTGATTTTGAGCATTTTCTGCTAGTATTTTTTCTGTAACTGACACGGCATTGTTCGGCAAGCCGTCCTCCAGATAGGGAGAGGGCAGCATCTTCCCCAGCGGATTACTTATTTTTAATACCGGAGGCATCTCTATCTCAGGAAAATTGCTGTTAGTAGTAACACTAGGTGGCATCGTTTCCCATGTTAGCAACTCACCACTATCATCGCCCATAGTATCTGCTTTGGGGAATTCCCGAAATGCCGAGTTGGCTTCCCCTACCGTTGCAACCCTAGACTCTATTTGACCGCCTTCCTCCGGTAATGCCTCCCGACGCTGATAAACCACCGACTCCGGAAAAATCTTGGCTTCAAACTCGTTCATAATTTGACCGTAAACTTCAGCGTGACCGGTCATTAAATATCCTCCAGGTCTCAGGGTATTGGAAAATTTTTTCAGTACCAGTGCAATATATTTATGTTCAAAATACACAAAAACGTTTCTACACAAAATTAAGTCTATATTATAAAGATTTTGGTAAATATTAGGAAAGTCATCTGTGATTAAATTTACACAACTAAAGTTGACACTTTCGCGCAATTCTAGATTAATTTCCCAATCATTTTGCCTCTGATGAAAATACTGCTTTTGTATCTGCGGTTCAACCAAGCGAAACGACCAATGACTGTAAACTCCCTGGGGCGCTTTTTTGATTACTTTTTCATTGATATCTGTACCTAAAATTAATATTTTCCATTGCTCCCAATCGGGAATCAACTGTTTTAAAACAATAGCTAAAGAATAAGGTTCTTCACCGGTAGAGCAGCCCGCACTCCAGATTCGGAGTGTCGGCTGCATTCCCAAAGTCTTGTGCAAGTTTCTTTTCTGCTCTATCAATTCAGGAAAAATTACTCTCTTTAACAGAGAAAACTGTCCTTTGTCTCGCATGAAATAACTTTCAATTGTTGTTAATAGCAATACTAATTCTGCCCATTCATTTTTACTTTCCCAAGTTGGGGCTGTTAAAAATTTATAATATTTTTCGGGTTCGGAGATTTTTTTGGCTCTCATCCGAGTCAAAATTTTGTGAGACAAAGCCGAACGATCTTGCGACCGAATTCGCAAACCAATCTGAGTAGTAATTAAGTTAATAAATAGCTGAATTATTGAATCATTCATGTCCACTCAGGTAGATTCTTTTAATAATTGGAGAATTGGGAATTTTTACTGAGCTGTTGCTGATTTTTTGCTGAGCCTAGCTGCTAGCCTGCGGCTCGTCGGTTCGCAAAGCCGAAGGGAGCCGAAGGGAAGTGCGTAGCTGAACTATTGGGAATTGGGGAACTTGTAAGCTCGTGTAGTAGAAGTATTGGGAATTGGGAATTGGGGAATTTGGAATTAGAAATCGGGAATTTAGCCGATCGCCTGAACAAGAACAGTGTCACAGCATATCATATCAGAAACTTGCCAGCTACTTAAAGGAAAAAGGCAAAAGGTAAAAGACAGAAGCCTGGAAAAAATTATCCCTTCTGCCTTCCACCTTCTGCCTTCAAAGGCACCAATCTCCAACTTTAAGCTGGATATATCCGCAGGCGGCGATTGGGTTCTTCCCCAAAACTGTGGGATTTCAGGTGATAGTGTTCCACAAGTTCGTGCTGCATTTTGCGGACGTTGGGAGAACGGGGCAGGAGTTCCACCGGCTGTCCCTTCGGAATGACAATTTGCTCGACTGCTAAGCGCGTTTCTTCGAGAGCTTCGAGCTCATCAGAAGAACCGCTGCGGGCGAATAAGGCGAGGTCTGCCACTTCCGGGGTGCCTGGGTCATCCATGTCCAACAGGCGCCGCAAAGCTCTGGCTACGTGGGGAATAGTGGCGGCCTTAATTGTGTGCACGGGAACTTGGCGAGTTTTGGCCAAGTGCCTCAATTTCGACTGGTTCCGAACGTTCGATCGCAAAGCCACAACCACGTCAGCACTCTCAATATCCTTCGTCAGCAGTACCGGCAGGTTCAGCGTCGAAATCACCTGTTCGAGCTGGTGGCGAGGTATGCCGTAAGGATAAACGTGGAGGGGCAAATCTTCGCCGTTAGGGCCGACATTATGGGAATAGCGTCCGGCCTTGGGTACCGGCTCGACGGACAGGGATTCTTCGAGCAGTTGCTCGAAATACCGAGTCTCAGCAACCGGTGCGCTTTTAGCAGCGAAGTTCTCGCCTTGAGCGGGCATCGGCACCATTTTGCCAGCACTCCGCCAGCCAGAGAGCGGTGTGACGGGCCGGATTGCCGATACCGCAGCCGGGCCGCTGGAAGCTGCGATTCCCGGAAACCGGGCGGGGGGAGCGGCGGACTCGCGCTCGATAATTACTTCTCCCGTCTCGCTGACGCTTCTGATTTGCTGGCTCGGTTCGCGTCCCCGCAGCAGAGTGTCGATCGAATCTGCAACTCGCTCGTGGATTACCCAGCGCTGGCGTTCCAGCATTTCGATGGCAATTTCAAAAGTTGGCGGTGCTTTGCGCTCCAAAACCGTCTTTTGAGAACCGCGCCGTCTTGCTTCGTCATCTCCCAGCGTCACCGCTTGGATGCCCCCAATTAAATCTGCCAGAGTCGGGTTTTTCATCAAGTTTTCGATCCGGTTCCCGTGGGCGGTACCTACCAACTGCACGCCCCTTTCGGCGATCGTCCGAGCCGCCAAAGCTTCGAGCTCCGTGCCGATTTCATCAATCACGATCACTTCCGGCATATGGTTTTCCACTGCTTCGATCATGACTTGGTGCTGGAGTTCGGGACGGGAAACTTGCATTCTGCGAGCTCTGCCGATCGCTGGGTGGGGAATATCTCCATCTCCGGCAATTTCGTTGGAGGTGTCGATGATTACCACCCGTTTTTCCAAGTCATCGGCGAGCACGCGGGCAATTTCCCGCAGGGCCGTGGTTTTGCCAACACCGGGGCGGCCGAGCATCAAAATTGACTGACCGGTTTCCACCAAATCGCGGATAATGCCGATCGTCCCGAACACAGCGCGGCCCACCCTCAAAGTCAAGCCGATAATCTCGCCGCTGCGGTTGCGAAGGGCGCTAATTCGGTGCAGGGTTTGCTCGATACCGGCTCGATTGTCGCCGCCGAAGTGGCCGACTCGCTCGATGCAATAGTTGAGGTGTGCTTTGGTAATCGGAGTTTGGGAAAGAGGTTCGGCCAAGGATGGAAAACGAGCTTCAGGTTGGCGGCCCAAATCCATGACAATCTCAATGAGATTGTTGCGCTGCGGGTGCTGCTCTAAGGGCTGCCGGATCTCATCTGGCACGATGTCTAATAATTTGTTGAGGTCGTCTGTAATCTGCATTCGCCTCGATGTGTTCGGTGACGTTTTCAACTTTTTAGTCATTAGTCATTAGTCATTAGTCATTAGTCATTAGTCATTAGTCATTAGTACCAATGCCCAATGCCCAATTCCCAATTCCCAATTCCCAATTCCCAATGACTAAAATTCTTTGATCTGGGAAACTAGAGAACAAGCTAAACTCACGGCCTGTGAGAGAAGTTCTGGGACGGCTTCGAGCTGAGGTAGCCGAGATGTTTGAACTCCGGCTGCTGGCCGCGCGACTGCCACCGGAACGGCATAGGCTCGATCGGTCTGCATTGTTTCTAACTGTTCTAAAATTGGCGATAGCAAAACCCTGGCATAGCTGCCGTAAGCTATACCTGCAATTTTTGGGGCATCAGGAATTGACAAATTTTTCCCATGCTCCCCGATCAGTCCCTCGGCTCTCAGCTTGCTGACAGTGTGAGCATTAGTGCCGCCTGCAAGTTGCACGTATCCCGGCAACTGGGCAGCCAAAACTTTTTGACCGAGTTTGACCGCGGCTCTAGTAGTTCCTGTTCCGATATCTCCGCTCATTGGCCTACCGTCCGTTTGCCAAATTAGGGGACAAGGAAGGGGGGAAATTATTTGATACAGTGTCCGCAAATAATCAATCAAACCGTCTCCATCGGGGCAACTAATTGCTATTACCTTGAGTTGAGCGACCCAGGGAGCTATGCTCGACCAAAGTCGCGCAAAATCTGCCTCTCTGCCTACTTGCGTGTGGATTTCTAGGGCGTCCGCACCGGATTGCAAGATTAAAGGTGCGATCGCGGCGGGAGCAGACACGTAAGAACGAGTATAAATCAGTTGGCTCGGACAAATCGGCAGACAGCGACCGCAGCCATAGCATTGCTGGTCTATCACCCCGGAAAAACCACTGCCAGCACTCTGAAAAACTATTGCTTCGGCTGGACATATTTTTTCGCACGGCCGCCAGCAGTCCGCCGGACAATCGGCTGGGTTGAATTCGGCTTTGCGAAAATGCGGGTCTTCCCCATCGTTTAAACTCACCATCAGCAACGGCAACCCTTTGCCGCCAAACCTGCGGTTTTGAGTTCTTGCCTGTAAGTCGCTGGCCACTTGTAGGGCTTCTTTCGCTGCGGCGACGGCGGCGGGATCTGCCGCGACATCGATACAGTCAGCGCCTGCTAAGGTGTAAGCCAAGGTGAGATTCCGTACAGCCGGTAGGTGCTGAAAGCTCGCCCCACAGATCAGCTTGAACCAATGGCCATCTTTTAATGAGTTTAGGGGATGATAATGTTCTGTCACCCTTATATGTTAATCCTTTCAGCTAAAAATTACGAGGCAAAAATTTGTACTGAGTTTTCCGGCTCAGCCAGATACAAGTATCAAAACGCTACCGATAGGAGTGGGACTTGGGGGGTCAGCCCTAGATGTGGAGTATCGAGCATGACTTTTTTGGCAATCTAATTTTTTTAAGAGTTTTTGTTACGGGTACGATTTTTAATTTTTGGCTGAGGTTTTAATTGCAGGCAGACTTATAATAATATCATTTGTTAGCGGTGGGTGCAAGATAAAAGCCGACTATTATTGCAGGATTGAGAGTTTTGGACTCGGAAAACTCGATTCGGAGCCATCTAGCGCTAACCAAAGCACCTGCGCGTATTGAGCGCACTCAAACCAAGCCAGAATGAAAGTTAAATAGCCGATCGCCACTGCTGATAAATCGGTATTTGGGGGCGCGATCGCGCATTTCAAGCAATATCCCCACAAAGCAACAGCAGCGATTAGTCCCAGAATGCCTGTAGAAATAGCAGTATCTAAAATCCAATTGTGAGCTTTATAACTCGGTATTTTTTCAGTGCGAACCTGTCCGTTTGGGGCCATATAATCATAAGAAAACTGACCTAAATTCACAATTTCAGGAACCTTATTGGGAGTGGCGACGAAAGGATATGCGATGCCAAATCCGTTAAAACCCCAGCCAAAGAGAGGTCGTTTTTGAATCCCGCGCACGGAAATTTCCCACAAGGGCGATCGGCTGGACATTACTTGTGCAACAGATACTCGATTCCAGTCCAGAGGTTAGCGTAAAAGTCATCGCACTAATGGCCAGCAAACCAATAAAAATACCAGGAATTAATTGTTTGTAATATTGCCGTCCCAATAAGTAAAATATTGCTATTATTAAAGATAAAACTGCTGTGCGAGTGTTGGTAAATAGCAAAGCGGGGAGAATGAGAAATAAAGCGAGAGTGGAAGTGCGATCGCTAATTAATTTCCACTTCCAAGCTACCGCACAAATAACGGCTGTCAGAGTCAATACTATAGCTGCGTGGCCGCGGTGCGAGAAAAGTGCGATCGGCTGCTGTCCCCGAAAAATCGTGCTAGCCAAAACATCATGTGCGATCGACTGACCGTTCGTTGCTGTATAATCAATTTGCCAGTTGAAAACTTGCGGAAAAACGCTAATAGCTACAACCGCACCTCCTATCAGCAAACCCCGTATTTGACAGCCAAACAATTCTGGATGCAGTTTTAACAGCAGCCTATTGGTGAGGCTAAAAATAGAAATTAACAGCCAGTACAGCCAGCCGTCTCCCATTTGGTCTTGTCCCCAAAAAGAACGCTCCGGGAAAGGACTGTTGAGGGTAGAAATCGCTCCCACAGTCAAAAACACTCCCCACAAAATCAGGCAGATTTTCCACTGCCGGGAAAAAGTTAAAAGTTTCCTTTCTTCCCATAAAAATGATAAATTTGAAAGCACAATCAGCAGGACAACAAAAACTTTAGGCTGCGTCCAAATTTCGCCGCGGCTGCCTCCCCAAGGGTTGATGAGAATGAGACTGAAAGCATATAGCAAAGTGTAAAGATTTTTCATCTGAAATATAGTTGTGTAATAATTGCGAGCTTTGTGTCAGTGCCAGCGAATCGAAGCAATCGCAGCATCTTCAGTTCATTCGATAGTGATTCCTGTAGGGGCGGGTTCACCAACAATATCTGCTAATAATTGACAATCTCAAAAACCCGCCCCGGTTTGGATATTAGGCTCATTCGATAGTGATTCCTGTAGGGGCGGGTTCACCAACAATATCTGCTAATAATTGACAATCTCAAAAACCCGCCCCGGTCTGGATATTAGGGTCTATAAAAATTATCCAGCCTGCCGCTTTTTTCGCAAAATATGCCGCATCCCAGCGAACCACAGCAGCATTCCCTTAGCCGCCAAAATACTCCCCGGTTCCGGTACAGCTTCCGCATCAATTGGCTTGGAAATTTGCCGCATCTTGAAACTTCCTTCCCGTTCCTGAAAAGCTAATTGAATTGGAAATGCTGTTTCTGCTGTTTCGCCAAATAATGAATCAATCCCAGTGATTCTAAACTTGTCTACTGGATAACCCAACAAAGAAACAAAGTCTAATTTATCTCCCGGACTGAAATTACCGAGTATCGAATCTCCTACTGCAACAGTAAACTCCTGGTCATCGCCCGCAGGAAAATCGAGAATTTCAGTAAATAAAGTGTCTTCCAAAGACTGGAATTCAAAGCCGTAAGTAGTTGGAGGGTCAAACCAGCGACAGCCGGGAACTTTGTTGAAGACTTGCCAGCCGTTTTGGATAGAATTGGGAAGGATGGGGTTTTGCTGTGTCAGGCCCCGCTTTTCTTTTCCGAATCCGCCGCCGCCACTACTTGCTACGCTAAAATCTGGCGATTCTTGTGGGTCGTAAACATCAACAAAAAGCTCGTAATTGCCTGTGTCTTGACCGCGAGCACCTCCACCAGCAGCACGGACATCGAGGTTGATATTGCCGCTACTGCCCACAGTACCAGTTAGTGCGGAGGCAAAGCCATTTCCTACAGGGCTACTGTCGTCGTCAAATCCTAGCTGAAAACCTGAGTCATTGTCAGTGCTTAAGAATGTGTTGGGGTTGCAGCGATTTGAGGGGAGGTCGTTGTTTGTCCATGCTCTGTATTTTGAGCCGGGAGCAAGCCCGTCTAACTTGTATCTGTCTACTTGAGAGCCGGAGGCTAGGGTGCCGGTGAAGTTTTTAGATGATTTACGACGACGGTTGTTTCTCCAACCCCATTTGATCCCGTTATAGATCGTGGCTGTCCTTGTTGAGCTTCCTAGAGGTGTAGTTTCTTCAACTAAATAGAGAAAAGCATTCCAGGTATGGTTATTTAAGGGGTCATTCCTGTAGGGTGCATCTACGAAAAATCTATATGGGGTAGGTGGTATACCTATAGCTAGTCCATTACCCGCAACACCAGAATAGTATGGAGTTTTTTGCCCAATATTAATGTCTAAAATATCTTCAATAAGCCCATGTTCGTCAGGGTTAAGGCTATGGTTGCTCTTCACTCGTTGAATCCATTGAACATTTCTAGTTATATTGGTGGGGTCGGGTATGGGGTCAGCACCTATAACCGGATGATACTCTAATTCTAAAAAAGCTCCAACTCCCCCTAGATAAGGCTCATCAAGTTCCTTCCCACAATCAGTTCTAGGTCCACAAGCATAGTAAGACTTCAGCTCGAAACGACCCTGTAAGTCATTCTCTGCCTTCTCAAATTGCCATTGTCCTCCATGTTTATTAGTAGAAAAATCGTTTAGCAATTGCAGAAGCTCATTAGTCCCTCCCAGGGGGAACGCATCTTATTGAACACTGTTCATCAGTGGTGAGTATATTTTGAGATAAATTCACCATTCAAAGAAGCTACAGACACGCTTTGTAATGACTTTAGTAAGAAAACAGTAACTGATTAATGGTGGTTTTTACGCTTCTGCTAATTTTGAGACAATAAAACTATTACAACCACTGTTGACAAGTTGTATAATAGTTAGTAATGAGTTATTCGTGAGGATTTAGTTAACTGCAACAGCGAGAATCTTGGTCAAATAGTCATCATCCCACCCGGCTCGAAGTCGCTTATTTTTTGCTCCAGTTTTTGAAGTTTTCTCTTGATTCAAAAGATTGAGCGAGATGTGTCTAAGAATAGCAAAATTTTGCGGAGCATTATCTTTTCTAATCCGACACTCATCTTCACGAAAACCCACATCTAACACCCAATGTAAAGAATTTTCAATTCCCCAATGGCTGCGGACTGATTCACCAAATTTTTGAGCATTATTTGGTAAACTACTAATATAATAACGAGTTTCAATAGTTGTTTTTCCTTTCACTATTCTCACGGATTCTATCAGACCTATACTATGAAGCTTCTCCCATTGATTGTCGGGATCTATCAGCTCTTTGATGTCACTTAACATGGTTGTAATGTCTGATTTCTGAGCGACCGTGATTATTCTCTTTCTTCGTCGAATGAGCTGTATGTGTAAATCCCGAAAATCCTTGTCTAATTGCTTGTTTAAACAACTCTTTCGACGAAGGCATACAGGGATAGTTGGTTCTTTTTTAAGGTGATTACATAATCTCCTTTTTGTTCGACAATTGACTTCACAATTGACCTCTGACAGCCCATAGCATCAATGCTGACAATGCTTCCATTCAATTCTAATACTTTGAGTAAAGCCGGAATAGCTGTGATTTCATTAGACTTTTTATCAACCTTAACTTGTCCTAAAACTAATCTTTGACTCGTCGCCCAAGCACTGACCATATGAATTGCTTTTTTATCTCCTCCCCCTGAGTAAGAATGGCGAAGACTTTTGCCATCAATTGCGATTACTTCTCCAGGATTGAAGCAACTAATAGATTGAATCCAACTCAAAAAACATTTCTGAAATTGCTCCGGTTTTAGCCGAGAAAATACTCGCGCAATTGTATCATGTGAAGGTATGCCATTCGGCAATTCTAAATGTTTTTTTAACCATTCGTATTTAGCTCGCCCGTAACTTTCAATATCCACCCATGTATCAGCACCGCAAATCACGGCACAAATTGAGATGGTGATAATGTCAATTAATTGATGATGTTTCGTCCGCTCAATTCTGGGATCTTCTAAGTCGGCAAAATGGTCGGCAATCGTGATTTTAGGTTTGAGTTTCATACAGGTAAACCCTAATTAAATGTTTTGTAGTTACTCAATAATTCTTCTCCAATATACCAGATTCTGTTAACATGAAATTTAGATGCGTTCGCCCTGTAGTCCCTCCTCTTTCGATACTTTCTGGAGGCACCAGCCAGACCTCGCCCTCATAATTTTTTTCATTGTAGGGAACATAGGGAATATAAGAATCTGATGGGTGGGGGAAATTTAATAGTAAAAGCTACGCTAACCTGACTGTTACTTCCAACTAACAAGGTTGTTGCAAAGAAAGCAATTGTACGTTGTAGTTTCAGCATTTTTTTGATTGTTTTTACTATTATGTGAACATTAAAAAGCCAGAGAATTTTTAATCAGCTCGCAGCACCGACTAGAGAAAACACTGCAAAGGGAGTAGATACCAAGCCTGTCCAAAGCCCTTCTATAGTTTTGCCACGGTAAAGTCGTTTGACGGCGGATAGATTTTGATATGTAAACCGAATTCGGTATGTACCCAGCTTAAGATTGTCAAAATGCCAAACACCCCCATCTCTCGCATAACCTCCGATCCGAAGTTTATAATCGTACCAGGAAAACTTAGCATCGATAAAAGAGGTCAAGCTCTCCCCTGGATTAGCTAACAAAAAATCCGACTCTGAGGGTGCTTTAGTGACATTTCTAGCATAGGCTAGTTTTACTGATTGACCGTCCTCTCTCTGAAGTTCGGGTAGCAAGTAAAAGAAGATAAAGCGATAGGGAGTTGACGTTTTGTTGGTAACGCGAATCCCAAACTGAATTGAGGTTTTAACATTTTCTTTGTTGGAAATAGTTAAAACTCGTTCTGGTACTAACGTTTCAAAGCAGATACCATCCACTTCTACTGCATCACTGTCCTCACATTCACTATATGTCACGTTTGTTCTCCTCTTATGCTAATTCAAAATCCTTAAAACGGGCTGCGATGTGAGATCGACCTTACAACATGCGATCGCGATAAGCTGCCTTGCTTTCTGAAAGTGACTTATTAACTATAAGACTATATACTAGAGCGGTTATATTAATGTTGAAACGGTAAAAATACTGATTTTTGAGGTGATAGTTTGCTGACACTCTGCAATAAAACCACTAAGTTGCACTTGAATATGAATTTGACAACCGCATATATACTGATAATGGTTGGCGGTCGATCGACTTAATTTTGATTTCAATTCATCAATAGACTAGGCGGAACTCCTCCCAAGGTGTAGATGCCTTTCCCGTCCACAATCCTTGCACAGTTCCTCCATAAAGGATTTTTCTCACAGCGTTTTGATTTTCATAAGTGAACCGAACTTGATATTTAACTGGATTGAGGGTGCGAAAAGTCCAAACACCGCCAGAACTTTCATAGCCTCTGAGTCCAAACTTGTCTTGATAGCAGTACAACTCGCCTTCTACAAAGAAGGTCAAACTTTCGTTTGGCATAGCTAATATAAAATCGGCTTTTTGCGGGGCTTTGACGCCATTTACGCCCCAAGTACGCTCTATTACTTTCCCCTTGGCATCTTGAAGTTCTGGCATCAATCCAAAGAATTTAAAGCGATAGGGAATTGTCGAAAGGTTGGTGACGCGAATCCCAAATTTTACGGGAGTTGTGTCACCGTCTTTAGTAGGAATTAGTACCTCGCGCTCTGGCACTAAAGTTTCAAAGCGGATGCCATCTACTTCAATGGTTTTGTTCTTAATTGATTTTATTTTTCTAGATGCCATGTTGCCTAATCTTATCAATAAAACTGTTAAATCGCGATATGCTGGTTGTTTAATCAGTTATATAAGCATATAAAAATGCTGTTTTGGTAACAAATGCAAATTTACGTAACTTGATTTTTTTGTGTCCTTATCTTTTTAGGCTGCTACAATTAAAAATACTAAACTTCGATAGCCTGCGAAAAAAAGTATCTTACACCAATACTCCGGACAGTTTTTAAGCAGCCAAAGTACCATAAGACAAGACTGAAGGAAGATTAGGATGGTTTAAAATCAAATCTGGGTCTAAATCTAACTTATCAATAAAGGTACAAATTAGATGCTTATTGAATTCCAGCCGTTTATAAGAAGCCATTGAAAACACAAACGACTTGGCAGATGAATGACAACTAGAGAGTTCATGTTTTGCTAAATTTAAGGCAATTAGACTGGCATTAAAATGAAAATCAAGCCGTGGTAAATGACGAGCTTGACAATCCGACAATCCCGTAAATTGCTTGGCATCACGAAAAATAAATTCGATCTGAAAACGAGCCTGATAATATTCAACAATTTGCTCAGGGGGTAAGTGAACATCAGTGCTAAATAATAAAGCATTTTTGATTGTCCCGTCGGCTTGAACCTCCGAGATACAAGCCAAACTAATTTGGCAATTTAAACAACAACTCCAGACTACCAATGTATATAATGAAACTCCCGGTTGTATTTCTTTAACAAAATTAAGACGACTCAAATCATGGCAGTCAACCTTGCCATCATATTTACGTGGAGCTCCCAGTTTCTT
>NZ_JAUBTU010000127.1:0-17893 GCF_036705085.1 Microcoleus sp. B6-A1 | reverse complement strand
TAGAGTCTAACTCATGGACTGGCTAATTTCATAAAGTCCTTTTTTTGTCAACTCCTAATACTGAACCGACGCCCTAGCCTCCCATCATATCTTTGAAGTGCGTGAATATCAGACGATTGTGCTTGCATCCGCTTGCAATTAATGCAGGCTCTAATATTAGAGATTTTCATTGATTGATTTAAAGAAATGTCGCTCTGCAATTTCTCTATAGAGAAATTGGCCTGAAAATTTATCAAAACAAATCAGGTGCAATAGATGCACAGTTAAAAACTCATGTCAATCCCAAAAGGAAAGCGAGATTTGATTTCAATTTTGCCACTAAAACATTTGAAGGATATGCCGCCTGCAATTGAATTGCCTGCCAACTTTGCCAAAATTCATCCCCCGCGCTTTAACTGTGGCGAAATGGTGCGCTGGACGGGTGTTAGCGAAGAAGCTGACAGAGGAATGGTTATCGGCAAATTTTACAACTACGAACAATGTCAATGCTGTTGGATGTGGTGTTACATCATTTGCCTTACTCCTGATTCCAAAAGTGCAACGTGGTGTCAGTTTGATACTGCCTGGGAGGAAGATTTGGAGAAGTTTGAGGATGATAAAAAAGCAGCAGAATCTGACCGATAGAGAACGCAATTTGATTGCAATTTACAGTCAATGCCAATTGCGAATGACACCGAGGCAGTTTTATGCAAAGTGGGGAGTGAGTTATGAGGAAATCGCTTTTATTTGTTCTCGTTCTGATTCTACAGTGCGGCGTTGGTTTAAAACGGGTAAAAATCGCAGATTTCCTACTGCTGTCGATTTGCGTCATTTGGCTTTAATGGATTTTTTGCTGGAGCATTTTGAGGAAATTCCAGAGACATTGGTGGCTTTCCTGTGTCCGCCTTGCGAAGAGAATAGCCTGGATTAATAGTGGCGCGTATAACGGAAAGACTGTTTAGGGCAACGACTGTTTAGGGCAACGACTGTATACGTTGTCGCAATCATATACTGCTGACTTGTTCCAACAGTTTTGGTGGCTGCTATACATACACCAAGCTTTTTCAGCATCAAAAGATAATTTGAGCTTGTCTTAGCACAAACCTCGTCAAATATCAATGTCACCGTGACCTGTCTTTGACAAGATTATTCAATTACTGTCTTGGCAAGCAATGAAACAAGAGCACAATCTGTTACTTTTACTGCTGAGGTACTAAAATGACCTACTCTGAAAAATTGCACCCGTGGTGTATCATTAGCCTGCTTCCTAATTGTCAGCGTGTTATTGTGGCACGATTTCGTAAGAGAAACGATGCAGATGATCATCTACGGGTTTTGCAGCGATTAGTGAAAAGGCGCACATTTGTGATTATTTTTGACATGCAACCAAAGCCTACTGTGCCTAAAGAATAACGGCGAATGCAGCGAAGGTTTGAAATCGAATTAATCGAGATACCTGCGTTAGTTGAATAAACCGACTTTCCAGCGATTTCTCCCAGCGACAGAACCTACTGATAGCTGGGAGAATTTTTTATATATTTTACTGATTCTCTACTAACTACAACTTTTTATCATAGTATTGATTGACGCAAAGGAGCGATCGCATTTGTACGGATAGTTACAATTGCATAAGTAAATATGCTCTGATTGATAGCTGTGCAATCGTAGATGTGGCTAATAGTAATATAGCTTGCGAGCGCAATAGATATTCCTTCTGCTATACAAATACTAGACAAGTCTAGACATTTGCTTCTTACTTCATCGGGGGCATGGGAGCGGCTATCCCTCAGTAAGCTTTCAGGGTTTAGCCAACCGTGATAAATTTATTGCTGCATTCAAATCCCTGTCTATCGAATGACCGCAACTTTCACAGTTATAAGTCCTTTCTTTTAACGGCATACCTTGGATTAGTCCGCAATTTGAACAGGTCTTGCTTGATGGGAACCAGCGGTCGGCAACGACGATCTCGCAGCCAAACTTTTTAGCTTTGTATTCTAACTGGCGCTTGAATTCATGGAATCCACAATCAGCTATTACCATACCGCAAGTTTGTGATTCTTTAGCATTCCACAGACATTCAAATCTTCTACTACTATCGTTGCGTGGTTTTTGCATAAGTAAGTAGTGATTTGATGTAGAGTATTTTTTCTGAGGTTTGCTATTTTTGCATGATGCTTTCCCCGTTCAATTTTGGCTTTACATCTATTATTGGAACCTTTCACCTTTCTCGCTAAGACTCTTGACAATCTCTTAAGTTTTGCGAGATGCGCTTTATAGTGCTTTGGGTTCGGAAATACTACGCCAGTTGAAAGCGTAGCCAACTCTTTAACACCCAGGTCAACTCCTACAACGTCATGACTTTTGACTGTAGGTTCATGATGTTGTTCGTAGGCAAATGCGATAAACCAACTATCGGCAGTGCGCGAGATGGTGATTGACTTGCAAGTTGTATGAGGCAACCCTTCGTGAGTTTTTACCCAGCCGATTGTCGGCAGCTTTATAGATGTACCGCCCACAGGGATAGGCTTACCGCTAGCGTCAATCGTGAAAGAGTCGTGATGCCCTTTCTTCTTAAACCTGGGATATCCACCTTTTTTTGAGAAAAATTTAGCAAACGCATCTCCAAGATTGTCAAAGGCGTATTGAGTTATCTTTTGACAGATTTCCGCCTCCTTTATCCACGTAAATTCAGGTTTTACATGATTGTTAAAGAATTTTTTGAGCAAGTATTTGTTGGGCTTCAATCCATCTTTATAAAGGCTGCTCCAAGTAGCCAGTCCCCAATTATAAGTAAATCTCGCTATGCCAGCGTGTTTACTCATAACTGTTGATTGACTTTTGTTTAGCTTTAACTTTGTTTTGATGGATAGAAGCATTGTTCGACCTCAACACTGGATTTCTTTGTTTAACTCTGCCACGTCCTGTACTGGTTTGTCAATAGCATTTTTTAAATTTTCTTTGATTTCCTTGGAGTAATTTCGTAGACCGTATAACCGACAGGAGAAACAGTGAATTATTGCCATCAGGTCTTCTACTAATTCATGTTGAGGAGACAGTGATTCTTGGTTGGCGACTATAATTTCACATCCGACTGATACGGCAAGTTCTTGGATGAATTCAAAGGCAAATCTGCACATCCTATCTTTGTGTGCAATTACGATTGTTGATATTTCACCCTTAAGCATTGACAGCATAATTGCTAGAAACTTTTTTCTCTTAAAGTTTAGTCCACCGCCAATTTCCGATATCCAGTCATCAACGCTTAGCCCTCGACCTAGGCAGAAGGCTTCCATTGCTAGCATCTGGTTTTTGAGTTCTGGCTTTTGCCCGCTGGATGAAACTCGACAGTAAACTACGATTTTTCGTTTGGCCTCTATGGGCTTCAATCCGTTAGCTATCAAGAGATCGTCTTCTGTGTAAAACCGATGACCTGATAGGGTGCGCTTGACCGGTAGCTTCCCTGAGACATCCCAACGCTGGAGTGTTTTTACTGACAATCCCAGTTTTTTTGCAAAAACGCGCGAGTTTAAACAAAATGGTACACCGTAGTTTTGTCGATAAGTGTACCATTCTGTCTACTTATTTGCTATCTAGGTACTAGCTCTATCAATACTTCGGAATTTTGAAGAGTTTTTTTGGGAGATGGCTCTGGCGCAAGGTTCGTAGGTGGCTAATGTTGCGCTGAGTTTTTGGATTTCTTGCCATAGCTCTACTATCAAGGCTTCTTTTGCCTCGTTCAATAGTTGCTTTAAGCCGGGTAGTTTTTCCATTCCTTTATCTAATGTCTATCTCGTCTTCTTGTCAAGGGGGTTGAGCAATTACAATCAAAGAATCAATAGAGACAAGTGCGACCGCATCTTGTCGGACAGATAATTAATGGGAATTAATTAAGAAATTTCTTGGGAAACACGCTTACCGTTAAAACTTTACAAAAAATAGATCGTTAAAAGCAAGGCCGCGATCGCGGCAATTTTTGAGAATAAGCTGCACTTGCTTGTACTGCGAATCCAGCCATGACCCAAATAGAACCAAATTCCGAACTAACTGGAGAGGAGATTCCACTTTCAGCTACTCAAAAAGTGGGTGAAACCATCAACAAAACTGAGAACATTTCACAGAGTCCTGACTTACTTGATGAAGGAGAATCAGAACCTTATGAATTCAATTTTTGTACAATCAAAATCCACATTGTTATGCGACCAGACGATGGGCATCCAGAAGGGCGAATCGTAGAAATTACAGCAACGAGCCATGACGACTTACCACTATAGCGCGTCGCGTGAGAACCCCGGTCTTTCAAGCCGGGGATGAAACGCAGTTGTAGCCTTTAGGCTACCAGTGTTCTATATTTTTTCTTGGTTATTGGATATATTTTCTAACGATTTTAGTTGAGGTATTGACTCCGTTAAATAGTCGTGTACAATCAATATATTACAATAAAAGGATGCCAATGTTTGGGTGTCAACAAATCCTACTCAAGCCTAATAAAGAACTCCGGGCGGTTCTAGAATACATTTGCCAAGAATCGAACAAGCTGCACAATTGTGCGGTTTATTACGCTCGCCAAATATATTTCAAGGCTCGTATTTTCGTCCGTCCATTTGACGTAATTAACGCATTAAAGCGCAATCCTCATTACGGAGCTTTATGCGCTCAAGCTGCTCAGCAGACTTGCGGTGCCGTTGGTGAATCGGTAAAATCTTTCAAAGGATTAATTGAATTGTTTTGGGAGGGTAAACTCGAAAACAAGCCAAAGTTTCCTGGCTACCGCACTCCTGGTGGATTTCATCTGATCGCTTATCCAAAGCAAGCGCTTGGGAAAAAGTTGGTTGACGGTCAAATTTCAATCCCTCTCGGTCAAAAAGTAACAACTTGGTTTGGACTGAAGAACTTTCAAGTCCCCATGCCTACTAACTTAGACTATGCCGATATCAGAGAAATTAGAATTCTCCCCAGAAATGGCTGTTTTTACGCCGAGTTTGTTTACAAAACAGCCAGCTTTCAAACTGCTGTACACAACCAAAAAGCTTTAGGTATCGATCACGGTATTAGTAACTGGCTTACTTGCGTCAGCAACTCAGGGACAAGCTTGATCATTGACGGCAAGCATTTGAAGTCGGTTAATCAGTGGTATAACAAGCGGGTAGCAGCTTTGATGGAGGGCAAGCATAATGGTTTTTGGTCACATCAATTGGCGCGATTGACTGAAAAGCGAAACCGTCGCATGCGCGATGCTGTAAATAAAGCAGCTCGTTTAGTTGTTAATCACTGTATCAAAAACGGAATCGGTGTTATCGTTTTTGGGTGGAACAAAAGGCAGAAAGATTCTGCCAGTATGGGCAAAAAAACAAATCAGCAGTTTGTTCAAATTCCTACGGCACGACTGAAAAACCGTATTGCTCAACTGTGCGAACAATACGGCATTAAGTTTGTTGAAACTGAAGAAAGTTACACATCTAAAGCATCATTCGTAGACCGTGATTTCCTACCTAAAATCGGTGAAAAACCCGATGGGTGGAAGGAAACGGGTAGACGGGTAAAACGCGGTTTGTACCGGACGAGTGCGAAAAATTGGTACATCAATGCTGACTGCAATGGGGCGGCCAATATATTGAGAAAAGTAGAGACGATGTTAGGGCTTGACCTTAACGGAGTTTGTAGGGGTGTTTAGACAGCGCCTTCAAGAATTACCTTTTGGTAGTTTCTTTAGAATCCCTGCTGCTGCTTCACAGGGAGTGTCAATAGTACAAGTTAGAGAAAACTCGATTGGAGCTTGGCCAAACCATTTACAAGAATTGCTCCAGCGGTTAGCCTCTAACCTACCTAACCGAAAAGTGAGCGCTCAAATTCGTTCTTCTGTTGCTCAACCCCGGAAAAAAGCCAAACCAAATCTTCAAAATCCTGCTAACCACCCCGTCAACAAAGGTGAAGCTGGAGTACAAATCCCCCTGTTTTAAAGAGGTAACAATGAGTCTAATAGAATATGAAGGCAGGCAAATCGAACTGCCCAACGAAATTACTGCAAATGATGAAAAATTGCTAGAAGTCCTACTTCCTTACTTCCCTGAATTAAGCTCCGCTACAATTGAACGAAAAACAGGTCAACCCATTAAAATCATCAAACAAGCCAAGACAAAGGGTGTAGAAGAAGATTGGAAAAAAGAACTATGCGTACTGCTCACTCCCCATTCCCCACTCCCCTCACTTGTCTCCGCACCGGAAGAACCGAATCAAGCTGTCCAACTCACTTGGGCTCTGCAATGCGACTCTATCAGCGGTTGTGTTACTCCGCTAACCTTGGCAAGTCGGGCTCAAGAACTCTCTGACGCGATCGCTCTGGGTGAGCAAGAACTACAGCGATTTAGAGACACTCTCAAAAAACTCCAACTTGCGCCAGCTATTGCTTGTCTCCAAATTCCTCTTAATTTTTAATGCCTGCAACTATTTTGTCTGTGTCGCAAGCCATTGCCGCTTTGCGACACTCCTACCCAGTAACTAAGCCACTTGAAGCGATTGAATTTCTCAGACAAACGCTCAATAGCGCTCAACTTCTCAATCTTTACCAGCACTTTTTTTCAACTGAATTTGCTACCATTACCAGTTCTATTTACTCGGATACTCCTGATAATCATAGCCCCCGCGAATTAGAATTCTTCCGTCTTCTTGACGAAACAGAACTTATCCCGATCAGCCCCTGGCAATTAGAAATAGCACAAGAAGAACGCCTCGACCAACTCCTGATTGAGTCTTGGGGGTTGGATTGGTTGAGCTATGAAGATATTGATTCCTTAGCTCCTGAATGGCAAATCCTGCTGTCTCTAAGTTCTGAAGGACTAAATTGGCTAACTGAAAATGAGATGAAAGATTGGTATGAACAAGAATTTGAAGTTTCATTTTCTCAGATTCTACCACCAGATAGGATCAATCATCAGCAATTCCAACAGTTTTGCTCTCTGGCTGAATTTCCCGTAAAAGGGATGCCAATTGTACTGAGTTTCCTCAATTACTCAACGGGTAATATTTGGCTTGACGGCTGCGCTCAACACGAGTATCAATTTGGAGAATGGACAGTCGAAAACTTGATATTTTTATCAGAACAATGGCAAAGTGCTAAAGAATTAATAACCCAGGCTCAACAGGTCATTGACTGGCTTGCTACTGACCGCCATCGACATTTTCAGCAAATTCTTGAACTCTGGAACAAAAGCACCTTGTCAATTTGAATTACCCCTGAATCCGAATAATTACGAGTGAACCAGCAACCGCTAGTGCGGTTGTAGTTGTTGGAAATTGAGGCCTTAATTATGACTGAAACTCTAACAACAGCCGAAAGAATTGCACGTCTTAATGACCAATTACGTCAAGGAGATACCAAAATTGGTGAAATTCGGATTACTCAAGCTGTAAAAGCTCTTCTTCCCGAACAGCAACAAAAGTTACTGCAATTACTAAGAGATTTTAACACCTTTGAAGCTGGCAACAACCCCTACGGAGAACGAGATTTTCTTAGCATTCAACTTGACAGTAAAAGCTATTTTTTCAAAATTGATTATTTTGACAGGAAAGCATGGCTGGAAAATCAGGAAGTTAGTTCACAATGTCCAGAAGACCCCGACAAAACTTGGAGAGTTGCTACCCTAATGCAGTCGAACGAATATTAATTTTCAAGCATGAGCTAACCTTACCTATCGGGTTAGCTCCATAACCTCTATCGATTTCAAGTTATTATGCAACATTTGTCAGGAGAAGTCTTTCGTGAAATTCTGCAAACAGCTCCCCGACAGCTAGCAGAAATTGATGCTGAATTACTGTTCATCAAAGAACAATATCTGTTCCATTATCGAGAAGGAACAAAGGAACACTACAAACTACTCTCCTCTGTCAGTTTGAGAACTGCATTTTCTCACGAGCCGATTGATACGGATTGGATGCCCCCAGGAGTCATAAGGTGGGGAACTAACTCTCAAGGAAATTGGGTAGTAAAATTCATATCTCCTGCCCAATATAACCTCCAATTTGATGAGAGTAAACCCATTACTATTCCACTAACTGCCTTGGTATTTGTAGGACAAAACACTCAATATTGGGTATTTGCAACTGATTTTGCTACTTTCAACCCAGAGTCGAAAGCTTACCACACTCCTTTACCAAACATCCATCCAAACGGTTTAATTTGCTGGGGAAAAAATACTCCACCTGTTGCTTCAACTCAAACCATTGATATTGCTTGGCAGAGCTTCATAACCACTCCTTTCAATGCTGACTTATCCAGCCAAAAAAGCCGAAAGTTTCCCCAAGATGTCAGAGAACATCTGAAAAGTTTAGCCTTGAGAAAAAGGCGTACCTATCCTGTTAAAGATTTAGTTGAAGTGAGGTACAGTCCTTCAATTGACTCTTTAGTGCAACACCTCCTATTGATTGCTAACCCTACCTAAATCAAAACTTCTATGTAGGGACTGCACTCAATATTTATTGTTCAACACAAAGTTTAAGTTAATGCTAAAACTTTTTAACCACATTCATGCCTCTATTCCCTTGCCTCCCATTGCTACTGGGGTATTCTGCGAATACGTTACAGCCTCTAACGGCGTGTTTGTGCGTTCAGTTCGCCCCGGACTAGAGGCCATGATTCCTGTTGCAAATTCAACGCCCAATACTATCAAAGGGTTGCCACCTATAGAACCATACTTGCACCTTGAGACTCGTTTAGTACCATCAGAACTGCTACTTTCTATATTGACAAAAGCTGTATTCACCAAAGATAGCAGTGGCAATCTCACAGAGATTTTATTTCACCTATCCCTTGACAGTAGTAATCAATGGCAACTGACAATTCCAGTCCAATTGACTACACGAACGAGCTGCCAGCCTTTTGACAATTCATCCTACTCAACTGCTTTAATTGAGTGCCACTCTCACGCAGAATTGCCTGCTTTCTTTAGCAGCACAGATGATGCTGACGAGCGGGGTTTTCGCCTCTATGCAGTCTTGGGTAAAGTTAATACCTTGACTCCTGAGATTTTAGTGAGAATCGGAATTTTCGGACACTATAGCTTAATTAAAGCTAATTCTGTATTTGAAGAGCCACATTTTATCACTGATGCTTACCAAAACTCCCTTAAACCTCGACTTTGAGTACGCAAATTCCACACCTCTCCTTCTCAAAGATTACTCTCACCTTCACTTATGGCTCGTTGGCTGTGGCGGCACTGGCTCTTATGTAGCTGAAAGTTTAGCACGATTAGCTTACGTTTTCAAACAAGTTGGGAAAAATGTCAATATTACCTTTGTAGATCCCGATATTGTGGAAGGGAAAAATTTGGGGAGGCAGAGATTTTGTCAATCTGAACTTGGACTGAATAAAGCCACTACTCTTGCCTTGCGTTACAATCTTACCTGGGGGCTAGAAATTAGTGCAATTCCTGACTATTTTGACCCCAAATTGGTAAAATCATACTGGAATGATTTGGTAATTATCATTGGCTGCGTTGACAATAGTGCTGCTCGCCGTTCCTTGGGCAAAACGCTAGAGAATAACCGCCACGCTGAGATTCCGAGAATCTGGTATCTTGATGCTGGCAATAACTTTGATAGCGGTCAAATTCTACTGGGCAGCCATAATAGCCTTGAAGAGCTAACTCCGCACCTGGATAAGTTCAAGAAAACAGGCATTATGGGAGCGCTTCCCTCTCCTGTTTTACAATGCCCCAATTTGATAGAATTGCGACCTGAAGAATTGGGAAATACCCATTTATCTTGTGCTGACTTGGCTAATCTTAACGCTCAGAGTCTCACAATTAATCAAACAATTGCCTCAATCGTTACTGACTATCTATTCCGCCTCAGTTTGACAAAGGACTTGCGTAAGTTTGCCACTTTCCTTAACCTTAAATCTGGTTCTATGCGCTCAGAATTTATCAGTTGTTCATCTCTCATAAAGTTTAGTTGTACTTGATACAAATCCTGGTTAGCTACACCTAACGGGATAACAACCCCGTCAAAAGCTTGATAAAATCAAGGACATAGCCCTCATACCCATCTGAAAAATCTGAGAGAGTAGAGGGGAGGGTAAAGGTTGAACAATACACCTTTACCCTCCCCTTCCCCTTCCCTTTATTTGGCTAACTTTATTAAGATTTTTTTTTGGTTTAATACTGTGTTGAGTTGTAGCGTTTCGTGTAGGCATCGTCGGCAAAGGATTGAATCAGCTCAATCTGACTAGGATTGACTGTAATTTCCCAGACATTGACTCGCTCAGGCACTGTCCAAGTTGCTTTCTTTTCATAGAGCCTCACGATACGCGGGAAACTCAGGTGCTTCAGCCCTGAGAGTAGTCAATACTAGGAGAGTTACCATTTTGAGTAATTGATGCAAGGCTTTTTTCGGAAATTTCAGAGTGTTCTGTATCTTGTATTGCAGTGAGATCGCTACTGCTGCCATTCTCTAAAATTCCTGTATTTGTTAAGTATTCTTCTAAGATGGGAATTAGAGAGCGATACCACTTTATTTGAGAACCACTCCATTTGTTTGTTGTTGAAGTAGCCAGCAAGGAAATACCATGAGCTGAGCCGGCTTGTGTCAGTATCCAAATTCGCTTGGCTTCATTACGCTCTTGATACCCCAATGAAACTAGAGCTTTGTTGACTAAATCTGGCTTGATTTTGCACTCTAAGTTATCTGTGAGTATTGCTGCTAGTTCCGTTACTGTCATCCCAACTTCTGTCAAAGGGGAAGCTGCACCAATCAGTTGTTTTGCCGTCTCTGCTACCCCTTTGAGTTCTGGGTACATAGAGGCCAGCGAGTTGAATTTAAACTGGGCGATCACGGACGCACTCAGTCCGGTATCTTGTAGCCAAGCTACCAAGTGGTCTATCGTCTCTATGGCGGCAGCAATTTTTTCAGAAGTGGGCATCTTTGCTCGCTTAGTTTTCCATATCGTGATCTTGACAGCATGGCGATATATCTAGCGGGACTTAAACAAATTTAAAGCCTAAATAAAGCCTAAATTAGCTTTATATGCACCAAAGATGCTAGCGAAAACTAGAAAGTTTTAGGCTTCTGTTCGAGAAGATACCCCCTAACGGGAGAAGTTGAAAAAAAATTAACTTCTCAAAGGTTATGGACTCTAACACCGCTTTAATCGGTCTCTCAAATATTTGCTCTAAATCTGACAACACTCCCCCCAGTGAAGTTAAAGAAGTGGTAGCGGTAATTTTCCCTTTTCTCACTCCGCATCCTTCCGATCAACTTCCCTTTAAAGTAGGCGATATCATCAAAACTGGTAAGCATTACGGTACTGTCACTTCTCTAAATCAAACCGATCGACCTGTAAGAATTACCTGGGATGCTAGTAACAGCGAAGACAGCTTTTCTTGGAATTATACACTTGATGAAATTCCTGTCCTCAAAATCTCCCTTGTGCCTCAGTTTATTCCTCAAAAAACTACTGGAGAACTTCCAGCTTGCACAACCATCGTACTTGCTAATTCGCAACAGGTACAATTCAGTAACACAACTATTTTCCAAGTAGAATCGCTGACTGAACACCACATTTTCATCTCGACTCTCGACCAATCTTATCTCTTTCCCATTAACTTGTTTCCAGGCTTCCCGACAAGTTGTACCATAGATATTCCTGCACCTCAGCAGTTAAAAGTCGCTCGCAGTTTGTCTGTTGCTGACCTCAAAATCCGAGCTAAGACGTATTTAGCTCTCGAAATACCCGACAACTTCTTAGAATTCGCTATGCCAATTCAAAAACAGCAATTCAAAGAAAAACTGGCTCGACAATTGAGCGAAGAAAATTACGAACTTCTAGAATTTAACATAGCTTGGGAAGAAACCTGGAAGCAGCACCTAGAAAACCTAGCCAAGAAACAAGGATTATACGGATTTAAAGAGGGAGATTACATTTTAAAAGGCCGAGAAGGAGTTCAACAAAGGGGGACAGTCCAACGCTTGAACGTTGAAAATCTACGTCCATTCCAAATCGAGTGGAACAGCGGAGAAATCCAAAATTACAGTTTGACCGAACTCAAAGGTTTGGGTATAGCTCGTATCGAATCTATTGTTAAATTATCCCCCAATGTGGCTTATCAGATTAGCGAAGACGGCTCCTACTTTAGAGCTTGGATTGGGTTCCGTACTAAAGCGTTAGCTAAGGCTTGGCTAATACCTGTCAAAAAGCTAGTCGGCTACCTTAGCAACTTAATTGATTGCCAAGTTCCAGATATTCAACATACAGGCTCTAAATACGAATACGCTGTAGAATGTCCCCGGCATAAAACTTTAAGTAAGCGCTTAGAAACTCTCCGAAAAGTTGCTGAATTTGATTTAGAAAAGATGCCAAGATGATGGAATAAATGGGAAATCAAATATAATTGGCTAGTTTATAACAGTGTAAATGCGATAAACAACTCTGTTACTAATCCCAAAATATAAATTGCCTAATGGCAGAAAATGTTGATTTTTTCTAGTCGTAAATATCAACTCAAGGAACAATCTTTGAGTTTGAGTGCTATTCAATTCACCCTTGACCCTACAATTCCAGGATCGCATGAACAAAACAGTAATGATTTCCGGTAGTCGTTCCATTAATGAATTGCCTTTAGGAGCAATCGCATCTCTCAATCGCATCATTGAACTAGGATTTGAAGTTATAGTCGGTGATGCTTCTGGTATTGATAGCTTAGTTCAGCAGTATTTGCAGTCTAAGAATTACCAGAAAGTCTTGGTTTACTATGCCTTATTTAGCGGCAATGGCAAACCTAGGAATACTTTTGGTTATCCCACCATTGGCATTCCCGGAAACTATAGCGCTCGCGACATCCAAATGTGTTCGCATTGTGATTACGGACTAGCCATCTGGGACGGACAAAGCAAAGGAACAGCAGCTAATATCAAGCGAGTTAAGAAGACCAAAGTTGTTATTGTTTAAAAACCAACAACCACTGTTCATATTATTAATCAACAAATAAATCAGCGATCGCCCTCTAGTGTACCAGAGCGCTATCGCCTTTTTTTTGTTGATTTAACCTGCTTCGTGAAACAGTCTTGCACTCAAGCTAACGCTTATTAGGGAGGCGATAGAGTTATTATCTAGCACTAATAATGATTCAAACCTTACTAGAACGACCGCAGGAATTTAAACAAATTCCCTTCACTCTCAAACCACAACAGCAGCAAACACTCGACAAATTGAGAACATTTGCAAGCAGCACTGAGTCATTCTTTTTGCTCTGCGGTTATGCAGGCACAGGAAAAAGCACACTTATTTTTCTTCTAATCAAAGAACTCTTGGCTCAAAGCAAGCGCATTGTCCTCACTGCACCTACTAACAAAGCCGTCGGTATTCTCAGAAAAATGGCAGCCTCTCAAGGTATTTTCGGAGTAGACTTTCTGACAATACACCAACTTTTAGGCTTAGGCATAGTTCGCAAAGAACAAGAGAAAGTCTTAGAACAGACAAGCTGTTGTTACCTCCACCTCTACGATATCATTTTTCTTGACGAATGTTCGATGGTTGGAACTCAATTATGGTCTTGGATTGAGCGTAGATTTGAACGTATCCTGTTCAACCACCGCAAATTAATTCTCATGGGCGACCCAGCTCAGCTTAACCCCGTCGGAGAAAAACGCTCGCCTGTCTTCAGCATTACCAATAAAACTATGCTAACCGAAGTTGTCAGGCAAGCTGGAGAAAGTCCCGTCCTCGACTTCATCACCGAATGCCGTTCTTGTGTCAAGAATAAAACCGATATGTTCTTGCCACATTCTACCTACACTCAAGGGAACAAATCTAACGGTGCATTCAAAGTTAAGCCAGAAACACTCCTGCAATACGCCCTCAAAACCATCAAGCGCGAATTCACTTTCAACCCTGACTGCTTTCGGATTCTGTGCTGGACAAACAAGCAAGTCAACTATTACAATCAGGCCCTCCGAGAACAAGTTTACGGTCAAACAGCCCCCAGATTCATACCGGGAGAAAGGCTGATTACTAAGAAACCAATCATGGCCCCTGATGGTAAGACCGTTATTTTGCCCACTTCAACTGAATTTACCATTAAAGAAGTTGAAACGAGCCAACACTACGGCTATCGAGTATGGCTTTTAAAGATTGTGACCGATGACGGTTTATTTCGGCAAATCTTTGTGCTGCATGAATCCGAAAATAAACGCTACCAGGCTGAACTTAAGGAAAAACTCAAGAGTGCCAAGCGCAGCGGATTTTTATGGCGCAAGTATTATTGGTTTAAGGACGACATATTTGCCGAAATTGACAATTGCTTTGCCCTGACTATTCACAATTCTCAAGGCAGCACTTTTGATGAAGTGGGTTTGGACATTAATGACATTTTGACTCGGCTATTGGTGGGAAAAGAAATGAGCAGCAAACAGAAACTTAAAGAATACCACCGCCTCTTGTATGTCGGAACGAGTCGCTGCCGCCAACGGATACTATTTGTTCCTCCAATTTCATCCAGAGTTCAACTTGCATTAGGATACTTAACTAAATCTGGTTCAAGTAACTTTTGATGATAGGCAGTAGAAAGTAGGGAGAAAATAGCAATAAATCGGTTTGTGAAAAAGGCGACATCTCACTTAGAATAATATATCAGTAGGGCGAAGCATGACCTCCGTAAATATAAGACGTTCACCAATAACTTATATGCCGGAATGCTTCGCTCTCTTTTTTTCGACAAGATGCACTCCCAAAAACTGCTACTTAGATTACGATTTTATTAATCAACAAGCTCAAATTTATCATCCTAAAATAAAGGTTGATTATTACCTTTATTTGTTAAAAAATAATTACAATAATCCACCTGATCTCAACCATATTGGTTCCACTCTTTCCACACTTCGACTCTCTTTTTTCAGCCACCGCTCGCGAGTGCTGCTACCGCAGCGGCAAATCGAACTTCTGACACACAACTAATTATGGCAAAATCTAGACTTACAGAAACACCCCCTCAGCAAAAAGTAGTACAGAGAGCAACCAAGAAAAAACGCTCTCCTGAAACAGCGACTAATTCCGCTAAGGCTGAAAAATCTGTTACAAAAATCACAAAAGGTTCTTCAACTTCTGAACCGGAAACAGCACTTTCAGAACAAGTAGAACCCTCTGAAAAATCCACAGAATATACACCAGTTTCAGCCACAGATGCTTCTGATTTAGGAGCTAAATCAAACGATGAGACATTGCCGGAGCCTTCTCCTTCCCCTTCCCCTTCAATCGTTGAATTTGCCTGTGATGCCAGAGAATTAAATGATTACATCCAAACTCTCAAAAGCAGCATTTATAGCAATAACAACCATGTCATTTTATCCAATATTCTCATAGAAGCAGATGCCGCAACTAGACAATTGCATTTAACTGCTTATAACCTGGAATTTGGGATACAAGCGAGTTTTGAAGCTAATGTCAATCAATCTGGAAAGCTCACTCTCCCTGCAACCATACTCGCAGACATTCTCGGAAAATTTCCGAAAAGTCGCGTTACCTTAAAGAGTTCTTGGGAAATTATCAAAGGAAGTGACGTTCCATCAGTCAGTGCCACTCTGACTGCATCAAGGAGCAAGCACGTCATTCGTGGGCTAACTGCGGACGAATTCCCTGCTATCAAGAGCCTTGAACAAAAACTTGTGACCATTCCTGCTAGCGTGTTAATTGCTGTCCTCAAAGCCAGCTTATTTGCTGTAAGTTCTGAAGAAACCAAACGTATCTTAACTGGAGCTAACTTTCAACTAAGCCACGACGCAGAAAGGGGACTTTCTCAATTGAGAGTTTGGACAACAGACGGACATCGGATAGCAATGGTTGTAGGATTCAGTGAAAGCAGTGATTCCGATATTTTGAACACTCGAAACGTGCAATTTACAGTACCCACTAAGGTACTCCGGGTATTAGAGCGGACTTTGAATCCCACTGACAGAGTAGCTATTTACTATGAGACTGAGCCTGACAATAGCAATAACTTTGTTGCTTTTGAGTGGAACAATTGGCGGCTGACAGCGCAGTTATTAGAAGGAAAATACCCGAATTGCGACCAGATTATTGCTCCTTATCGGCATGAACTTAGCCATCAAATTGTGGTAGAGAAGCTCAGCTTTTTAAAAGCCTTAGAGCGGTTAGCTTCTCACAGCGATAAGTCCCATGTTACAGCAATTTTTGAATTCGATTTAGATAGTCAACAAGTGCGAATTTCACTAAATAATACTCTCAGTTCTGGTACTGAGATAGTTGATGCCAAACTATTCGGTTGTGACTTTCGGATCAAGTGCGACATCCGCTATTTAATTGATACAGTTAAAGCTGTTTCTAGTTCGGATTTGCGGATGTTAATGGCAACTCCTACGGCTCCCATACTGATTGCACCGTTTGGAATACCAGCGTCGGGTACAGAGGCTAAGGAGTGCGAATACATTATCGCTCCGCAAGAATAAAAGGTGGGGAGCGGCATCTAAATTTGATGCCCTCTCCTGCCCCAATTCGGAGCCTATTACTGTATAAATTAGGATAATTTAAATTCCTATTTTAACATAAAAATTATCTACAAGTGTGTTCAATATTCTCGCACCAACAACTTATATTAATACTAATTATCAAGACTCATGCAATAGTAGCCGTAGGGTGTGTCGCCATTAAAAATTCCTAATTTAGACAAACAATCTCACAGATCCGCACCTGACAAACAGAGCCCACAAACAAAGCTAACAATTCTGTAGCAAGATTTTTGAGAAATGGCATAACTTCAGGCATGCCTCCCCTATCGGGGAATAGTTACCAGAAGTATTCTAACGACTCAAAATGTACCAACCACTGCACCTCAAATACCGCCCCAAAAACCTACAAGAATTAGTGGGTCAAGATACCATCAAAACAACCTTGACCAATGCCATCACCTCCGACAAAATTGCTCAAGCTTACCTATTTACTGGCCCCAGAGGAACAGGCAAAACTTCAACCGCTCGCATCCTTGCTAAATCCCTCAATTGTTTGAATAGCAAAAAGCTAACCGCCACTCCTTGCGGAGAATGTTCAAGCTGCAAAACCATTGACTCCTGTTCAAGCTTAGACGTAACTGAAATCGATGCTGCCTCTCACAATGGCGTGGATGATGCCAGAGAATTAATACAACACAGCAACTTTGCGCCAGCGATGAGCCCTTACCGCATCTGGATTTTAGACGAGTGCCACCAACTCAGTACCAGCGCTCAAAATGCTCTCCTCAAATGCCTTGAAGAACCTCCGGCTCATGTGGTGTTTATTCTCTGTACGACTGAAGCACATAAAGTCCTGCCGACAATTATCTCCCGCTGCCAAACTTTTAACTTCCGAGCCTTGTCAGTTGATGCTATTGTCGGACAATTGCACAAAATTAGCTCCACTGAATCTATTGAGATCGCAAGTGAGGCCATGCGGGTGATCGCTCGCACCTGCGACGGAGGGTTAAGAGATGCCTTGCAATTACTCTCTCAGCTTTCACTGCTAAACTCAGAGATTACCCTAACTCAAGTTGCAGAAGTATCTGGCAGCATCAGCGAGCAAGACTCGATCGCCCTTCTCAAAGCCATTCATTCTGGCGATACCTTGAGCGTACTGCAATCTTCGAGAACGCTCATTGACAGCGGCAAAACCCCTAAACTTATTCTCAGCAGCTTGCTAGCAGCAATGAGAGATTTGCTCATTGTCAAATCAACGCGCCACTGCCAGAATTTAATTGCAGGGCCAGTAGGCTACTCACAACTGCGATCGCTCGCTCTTCATCTCGATTTTGAAACAATTGATGCGGCTTGTACACAATTGCAAAAATCAGAATTTCAATTGAGAACTAGGGCGTCGGTTCAGTATTAGGAGTTGACAAAAAAAGGACTTTATGAAATTAGCCAGTCCATGAGTTAGACTCTA
>NZ_JAUBTU010000126.1:0-18320 GCF_036705085.1 Microcoleus sp. B6-A1 | reverse complement strand
GTCCTTTTTGGACGGGCGGGACGCCCATCCCACTTTCAAGAGTGGAAGTTATTTAATTCTCATTCCTTAACTGTGCAGTAAATTTAAAATCTAAAATCTAAAATCCACCCTCCGCACGCTACGTAACTCGATCGCACATATCAGACTTGAACTGCATTCACTCACACTCAATTCTTGAAATTATCTGCGTTTATCGGTGTTGATCTGCCTTGCATCTGCGGTCGAGCTATCAATCAAAGATTTATGCAACAAGTCTATCATGCAAAAATGCAATCAGGAGTATTCGACAATTGCATAAACATCCATTTTTTGTATATATAAGTACAAAAATTTACAAAAAAGTCTTATATTAATTAACCCAACGACTGATAAACGGGATAAAAGAGATTCTAATGACAGCCAAAAAAAACCTCATTGTAATCGGCAATGGCATGGTAGGTCACAAGTTCCTAGAGTTAATGGTCAGCTCGGATGCTGCCCAACACTGGAATTTAATTACTTTTTGTGAAGAACCGCGCGTTGCTTACGATCGCGTAAACCTCAGTGGATTTTTCTCTGGCAAAACAGCGGGAGATTTATCTTTAGTTCCCCCTGGATTTTATCACACAAATGACATAAAGCTTCACATCGGCGACAAAGCAATAGCCATCAATCGCGAACAAAAAACAGTCTCTTCAGCCAACGGTTTAGAAGTTCCCTACGACAAAATTGTTCTGGCCACCGGTTCCTATCCATTTGTGCCATCAATTCAAGGCAAAGACGCTACAGGAACTTTTGTTTACCGGACAATTGACGACCTGGAAGCGATGTCCGATTACGCTAAAAATTGCAAAATAGGCGTAGTAATTGGCGGCGGCTTGTTAGGGCTAGAGTGTGCTAATGCTCTGCAAAATATGGGTCTAAAAACTCACGTTGTTGAGTTTGCATCGCGACTGATGCCCGTGCAAGTTGACGAGATTGGCGGGGCAATTCTCCGCAGCAAAATAGAAGAGTTGGGGGTTTCGGTTCACACCAGCAAATCTACCACAGAAATTGTTAGCGAAGATGGCAAAGTTACTAAAATGCTATTTGCTGACGGTTCGGAACTGGCAACAGATATGATTGTCTTTTCTGCTGGCATTCGCCCCCGCGACGAAATTGCTAGAAGTTGCGGTATAGAAGTAGGAGAACGCGGTGGCATTTTGATTAATGATAGCTGCCAAACCTCCGATCCTGACATTTATGCGATCGGAGAATGCGCCCTGTATCAAAATCGCATCTACGGCTTAGTTGCGCCTGGGTATACAATGGCAAGCGTAGCTGCAGATATTTTGAGCCGTGCAGCGGATGACGGGCAAGATGCCCGTCCCACAAGCACTTTTACAGGTGCGGATATGTCCACTAAACTCAAATTATTGGGGGTGGATGTCGCTAGTTTTGGAAATCCTTTTCCCAAGTCGGGCGATGCTAAAGAAATTGTTGTCGCTGACACCTTCCAAGGCATTTACAAAAAATTAGTTTTAAATCAAGACGGCAGCCGAATTTTAGGCGGAATTCTCGTAGGAGATGCTTCGGCTTACGGCACTTTGCTGCAATTCATGCAAAATGAAATTGCTCTGCCACCGCATCCCGAAGATTTGTTGATGCCACCGCGAGAAGGGGGAGCACCGGCGGGTTTTGGAGTAGACAGTTTGCCGGATTCTGCTCAAATTTGTTCTTGCAATAATGTTACCAAAGGGCAGATTTGTGCAGCGATTCGCGAGCATAATTTAACCGATGTTGCCAGCGTCAAAAAATGCACTCAAGCTGGTACTGGCTGCGGCGGCTGCGTGCCTTTAGTGACGGATATCTTCAAGTCGGAGATGAAGAAAGCTGGGTTTGCCGTCAAAAATAATCTTTGCGAACACTTTGAATATTCTCGTCAAGAATTGTACCATTTAGTGCGTTCTCAAGAGATTAAAACTTTTGAAGAGTTGATTGAAAGACACGGGAAAGGTAAGGGTTGCGAAATTTGCAAGCCTGCTGTTTCTTCGATGCTGGCTTCTACTTGGAATGACCATATTTTAGAGAAGTCTCACGTCGGTTTGCAAGATACGAACGATTACTTTTTGGCAAACATTCAGCGCGACGGTACTTATTCGGTGGTGCCACGAATACCGGGGGGAGAAATTACGCCGGATAAGTTGATTGTTTTGGGTGAAGTTGCCAGGGATTTTGGGCTTTATACTAAGATTACTGGCGGGCAACGGATTGATTTGTTTGGAGCTCGTGTGGATCAATTGCCGCATATTTGGCGCCGGTTGATTGATGCGGGATTTGAGTCGGGACACGCTTACGGTAAGGCTCTACGTACTGTAAAATCTTGTGTGGGTAGCACTTGGTGCCGCTTTGGGGTGCAGGATTCAACGAGTTTGGCGATCGAAGTTGAATTGCGGTATCGCGGTTTGCGATCGCCCCACAAGCTCAAATCTGCTGTCTCTGGTTGCACTCGCGAATGCGCGGAAGCTCAAAGCAAGGATTTTGGGATAATTGCGACGGAGAATGGTTGGAATTTGTACGTGTGTGGCAATGGCGGTATTAAGCCACAGCACGCCGTTTTGCTGGCGACGGATATCGATAAGGAAACTTTGATTAAGTATATCGATCGATTCTTGGTTTTCTACATCCGCACTGCCGACAGATTGGAACGCACTGCTACTTGGTTGAACAAACTTGAGGGCGGTATTGAATACTTGAAACAGGTAATAATTGAGGATTCTCTGGGCATTTGTGCTGAATTAGAAGCGCAAATGGAACATTTAGTGAATACTTATCAATGTGAGTGGAAAACGACGATTGAAGACCCACAAAAGGTGCAGCGGTTCCAGCATTTTGTGAATTCCGATTTGCCTGATCCGAGTATTGTTCGTGTTGCGGAACGGGGACAAACGCGGCCGGCTAACGAACATGAAAAGGCTCTGGCTGGAGTTTCGGAATAATCGATCCCCCCTAGCCCCCCTTAATAAGGGGGGGACAAGAGTATTAATCTCGTTCCCAGGCAGAGCCTGGAAATGAATTCCGGGAGGCTATGCCTCCTTCCGCGAGGCGAGGCAGAGCCTCGAAACCTACGTTCCCAGCCGGAGACTGGGAACGAGATTGAAGTAAAATAACAGGAAAAGAAGATGGTTCAATCATTACAAGTTTCGGATACTGTGACTACTTGGGTAGATGTGTGTTCTCTGGATGCGATCGCCCCTTATACTGGAGTTTGCGCTTTAGTTAAAGGCGAACAGGTGGCGATTTTCCGAGTGGGAAACGGGGATGAAGTTTATGCGCTTAGCAATTATGACCCGTTTAGCAAAGCTTTTGTGTTGTCGCGGGGAATTGTGGGCGATCGCAACGGTACTCTCAAAGTTGCTTCTCCCATTTACAAGCAAAACTTTAGTCTCACTACCGGGCAATGTCTGGATGATGAAACGGTAAAGATTCCTACTTTTGCGGTGCGGGTTGTAGCCGATCGCGTCCAAGTAGCTGTTAGTTAGATTCAGCGGCTTAATTGTTCGATCGCCATCCGCCACCACCTAACATTCCTGTGGGTGCTGGCGGATTTTGCATTCGGGCCCTCCCGACTCAGTATTTTTCGTATAAAATAGAGTCGATTGGTTCCATACTTCAGGCTCGCTCAAAAAAAGCTCAACTAATATGGGAGCTGATGCGAGGATTGTCAATGCAAACAAACTTCAGGCGGCAGGGTATCGGTATGTTGTTAAAAAAACTTGTTTCCGAAAATAATCCCCAGACTGTAGCAGAGTTAATCCATGCCCAACTCAAAATCGGTCAACTGACTTGGGGCGAACTCAACATACAAGTTTTCGGCCAGCACTGGCGGGACGAATCTTTGCACGAAGTCCTCAGAGAAATTGCAGCTAAGCTCGACAAAGAAACAGCGAGCCAAATTATAGAATATCTCACAGATCAGAACGGTCAACAAGAAAAATTTATTAATTTGTTTTTAGCAGCGCAATGCTTGTTAAAAGTTAAAAATGATGTTAATAAAAAAACCGAAAAAAAACTGTTAAACGCTTTAAAAAAGTTATCGCAATACGGTACGGGTTTCCTGATTCTTTATCAAAGCGCTCAAGAATTGCAGGAAACTTATCAAATTCGCAATCGATCGATCGTGGCGATCGCCCAAACTTGGAAAAACGACCCGCAAACCCTGCCCTGGCTGAAAATACTCGCTCACTCCACCGACTGTGGCGAAGTCCGAGCCACAGCAGTCGAAGCAATAGCCCGTGGTTGGCCAGACCAGCCAGAAATTTACCTGATGCTCAAAAACCTCGCCAAATCAGATCCAAGCTGGGCAGTGCGATCGACCTGTGTGCGAGAAATGGCTTGTGGTTGGCCCGACACGAGCGATACCTTGCCGCTGCTGAGTGCCCTGGCTCTGTCAGATCAAAGTCCCGCAGTCCGCACCGCAGCACTCGAACAATTGGCCTCTAATTGGCCCGGTCGCACAGATACCTTGCTGCTGCTGAGAACCGCCGCCGAATCCGACGAAAATTTGGGAGTGCGAGTCTGTGCGTGGCAAGCAATAGCCAGAGGTTGGCACAGCCTTTTAGGCACGGTTTCCCTGCTCAAAAATCTTGCCCAGACAGGAAGTTCTATCCTGCGAACCTTAGCGGTGCGGGAGTTGGCAGCGGGCTGGCCTGCTGCAGCCGACGTTTGCCTGCTGCTGAAAACTAAGGCCGAATCCGACAGCAGCAAAGAAGTGCGGACAGCAGCCTTAGAAGAATTGGCTTCGCACTGGGCCGGCGAGCCCGACATTTACCCGCTGCTGAAAACTAAAGCCGAGTCCGACGCGAGTTCGAGCGTCCGGCGCTCAGCAGTGCAAGCAATTGCCTCTGGCTGGCCCGGAAACCCCGAAACTCTCACTTTTTTGAAAAATATAGCATTGAGCGATCGCGACGCCGACCTGCGCGAAATAGCCCTACAACAGATAGCCGCAGGTTGGCCCGACCACCCCGAAACCCTGCCCCTGCTGCAAAAAATAGCTGATTCCGAGGATTACTGGACTGTGCGGCAAGTAGTAGTGGAGGCTGTCGCCACACTGGCGTCAGGCAGTCTCGAAGTCTTTGGCTGGTTGCAAAATCTCGCCGAGTCAGACAGACACCTGAACGTCCGAGAAACTGCGGTGGCAGAGATCGCAAAACGCTGGTCTCACCGGGGCGAGACGCTGCCTTTCCTCAAAAGCCGGGTCGAGTATGAGCATGATTCTCACCTGCTGAGCGTGCTAGTGCGATCGATCGTGCGGGGGTGGCCCGACGCCCCGGAAACCTTGTCTTGGCTGAAAATTCAGCTCGATTCTGGGGAAGCGCTAGTGCGGGAAGCGGCGGTGCTTGAACTCGCTTACAACTGGCCAGACAATCCTGAAACTTGGATGCTGCTGGAGGCTAAAGCAGAGGGCGATGAGAGTCCCGCTGTCAGGCAAATCGCTTTGCAAAAGTTAGCGCGCGGGTGGACAAATCAGTCTCAAACTTTTGAGTGGCTCAAAAGTAGAGCTCAAAAAGATGAAGATTCGCAGGTGCGGGCGATCGCCCTGGTAGAGTTAATGCGGGGATGGAAAGACGAGCCGGGAATGTTTGAGTTTTTGCGCGATCGAGCTTTGAGCGATGTTGACAATCAAAACGGTTCTTTTCCTTACAACCCCAGGTTTACAGCACTCGAAGCGATTATTGAACATTATCCCGAAAATCCGGGAGTTGTGCCGTTGTTGCGAGCTCTTGCAGTTTCCGACGCAGAAGAGCAAGTGCGGGCCTTAGCGAGTCGCCGACTACGCAGCCAAGACTGGTAATTAGAAACAATCCTTTAGACACCTCGGAAAATTCATCATGCCTGCTCTTCTTTCTGGAGTTTGAGGAGGCTCCAACTTTAGGCGTTTAGTGCATAACTTGTCTTCGTTGCACTCTTAACATTGTTTCAGTATATCATTCCGCCGCAGCCGGAAGAGATCTTAAAAGTTAACACTGGGACTAACTCAAACGAGTGACACTCAAATGAGTGACACTCGAAAAAGTGACTGTGCATCCACAAATTCCACCAGTTATACCTGAAATATCAAACACCAAAACTTAACTGTTGATAGGAAGCACATTATGTACACCGAAGAAAGAAGCTTGAACAATGAAACTATGGCTCTCGTCGCCGATACTACTCCTCAATCAACTCTTGCATTTGCTGCAACCACTGGAGTAAACAAACCCACTTTACAAATGGGTTCAACAGGCCAAGCTGTCAAGGAACTACAACAGCTTCTATATCATTGGGCATATTATTTTGGCGCCATTGACGGTATCTTCGGCGTCCAAGTTCAAAACGCCGTCAAAGGCTATCAACACCGCGTCTTTTTAAAAGAAGATGGGATTGTCGGCCCTCTCACTTGGGAAGCACTATTCTCTGGTGCACCTGTGAATATGCCGATCGTCATGAAGGGCAGTTCTGGTAATGCTGTTAAAATTGTTCAGAATGTCTTGAAAATCAATGGATACTATTTCGGATTCATTGACGGATTCTTCGGGCCGATGACAGATGTAGCCGTGCGACAATTGCAACTGAGCAAGGCTTTACCGCAAGATGGAATTGTCGGCTATAGAACTTGGCACGCCCTCAGCAAGTTACCGCACTAATAACTGATTGGATTCATATCAATTCCGGTTGCACTCCTCATGATTGTTGACTGTTGACTGTTTAGTCTGGAGCCAAAAACTCAATGTTTGAGTGTTAACTGTTGACTCGATTTTCTTATTCCGAGGCAACCGGAAACCATATGATGACGTTGGTTATTGGTATTTTGATGCTGTATGAGTTTGTTTCATTTATCTTGACAACTTAAGCAATATCTAAAGGAGTAAATGTGATGGCTACTAAATTCAAGAGAAGAATTCTCTCAATTGATGGTGGCGGTATCCGAGGTATTATTCCTGCGATCGTTCTCAACTACATTGAAGAGCGCACAGGAAAACGCATAGCAACAATGTTTGATTTTATTGCCGGCACTTCAACCGGAGGAATTTTAGCACTGGGTTTAACTAGAAAGAACTCAGACTCTAGCATCAATAATGAGCCAGAGTATACCGCTGCCGAACTGATAAATTTCTATCGCCAATATGGACCAAAGATTTTTAATGAGTATGTTCCAGGGGACTTTGATGATTTGCTACAACCCAAGCACAACCCAAAAGGTAAGCAAGAAGTTTTAAAGGATCTTCTAGGTGAAGCTAAGGTTGAAGACGCATTACGAGAAATTTTCATCCCGAGCTATGATATTGAACTGAGAGCACCAGTTTTTTTTACAAGCAATCCGGACGCAGAGGAACCCAACAGTATTAATAGCCGCAAAGTATGTAGCGGGTTCAAAATGTGGGAGGCAGCAATGGCAACTTCTGCTGCACCGACATTCTTTCCACCCTACGAACTCGAAACGGCACATACTACCGATGAGGGACATTACGCTTTGGTAGACGGTGGAGTTTTTGCAAATAATCCTTCCTCACTTGCAATGATGGAGGCGATGATTTCTTACAAGAAAAAGACTGATGAAGAACTACACCGTAAGGATACCCTTGTTGTTTCTTTGGGTACTGGCTCAGTAACCAGGAGGTATAAGTATAGAGATGCCAAAAACTGGGGACAAATTAAATGGGCACTTCCCTTACTTAACGTTGTTTTAGATGGTCAAAGCGAATCTGTGGCGTATCAGCTTCAGCAGCTAATGGTGACTAAAGCAGACAAAGAAAATAACAGAAACTACTATCGTTTTCAACTTCAATTAAGTAGCGATAATGGCCACGATCAAATGGATAATGCAAGTCCCAGTAATATTGATCACCTTGAGGAGCGAGCTGAAAAACTGATTCAAAACAGTAAGAAAGATTTGAATGAGTTGTGTAATCTTTTGAAGGAGGAGACTGAGCTATATTCTAATTAACCGCACCGTTAAATCGATATACGGTTGGAAGATTTTTAATGGGGGTAAGACTTTGTGTGTATTCATTCCCAAAAAAGGGCATCCCAAACCGCACCGCTTCCCCCATCATCGAACATCGATCGCACTCCGAAGCTGTTTTCTCCCACGTGAGCAACTCTTCCCGAAAAGCTTGGTATTGCTTGGCCCGCTGCACGACGCTTGCAATTTCCGACGCAGAAGAGCAAGTCCGGGCCTTAGCGGGCTGCAGGCTGCACAGCCAAGATTGGTAAACAAAAACCATACCCCAGTTTCTCCAACAGTCCTCGACGCAAAGCCTCTGCACAAGCCCATGAAAGGTAGCGACAATCCCCCGTGGTTGCCCCGTCTGTGGTGATGTTGCCTCCAGGATTGTCCCAGAAACCGGGGTTCAAGAAATTTCCCAACAGTTCTTAATTATGTCTCACGAACTTCCGAGGTAATTCCTTCAGGTTTTGCTGTTGCCGTCAGAAGTTCCAAACTTTGGTCAGGACTTAAGTTTGGATTAGCCTGAAGCATTAGAGCAACTACACCTGCAACATAGGGAGCAGCCATAGACGTTCCGTTCAATATGCCATAACCCTCTACGTTTCCCGGCGTAATCGGAACTGTAGATAAGACTTCATAGCCCGGAGCAACCACAAAATTTGTTGTTATCGAACCAGCAGGATTGGAAAAAATTGTTACCTGTTTACCTGGAGTTGTTACTGCTCCGACAGCTACTCCCAAATTGTCGAAAGCATAAAATGCTGGAAAAGTTGGTTCGCTTGGGTTGAGTTTATCCCTGTCATTTCCCGCTGACATTATCACAAAAACCCCGGCTCCCTTGGCATCTTCTAGGGCTTTCCGTACTTCGTTATTGAGGAACTCTAGTCCGCCCAAACTCATGTTAATCACATCTGCGCCATTGTTTACCGCATAGCGGATGCCGTCAATGAGATTTGAAACAGATACATCCCCAAAACTTCCGACCCTAATCGGCATAATCTGAGCCTCATAAGCCACCCCATTCATTTCCAGCGTGTTATTGAGAGAAGTGATCTCAATTCCATTTCTTTGGGCCCCTATGATTCCTGCTACATGAGTTCCGTGAAACCCACGCTGATCATTTGAATCTGGGGAGGGATTGGCATCGCCATCCACAAAATCCCACCCATTTACATCATCACTAACTCCATTGAGATCGTCATCAATACCATTCCCCGGAATTTCATTAGGATTCCGCCAGATATTGCTCTTTAAATCGGGATGACTCAAGTCAACCCCGCTATCGAGTACCGCAACCACAACACCTTTACCCGTGTATCCTGCTTTCCAGGCTGGGGCAACGTTTAGCAGGTTTAAGTCCCCTATATTATTAAACTTAGCTGCACTGGTGAGCGGGTCAGCAGCATCCAACTGCTGTTTATCAGTGGCAGCCGCAACGGCCGCTGCTGCATCCACCAGCCCGTAGCCGAACAAATTGTTGAAATTATCTGTTGTCGGCGCAGCTAAGATGCTGATGTTGTAGCGCGTGTTGCCTGCAAAAGAATTGACTCCGAGGAAATAACTACCTGCTGACAAACCTCTAAAGAAAATTTCCTCGGGATTGTTGCCTTGCTGTTGAGGAACGCCAAGAATTTCACCAAAATCAACCTTATTGTTGTTGTTAACATCCTGAAGCAGCACTAAATCTGCATCTGTACCTGGATATATTCCCCGCAAGTTGACTTGAAGGTTGCTGGGCTGTGGGAGATCAAATTTGTAGAGTTTCGCAGGTTGTTTTTCCTCAACAAAGTCGTCCAACGAACCCTGGATGCTGCTGCTGAATGTGCCAATAGGAATAGCTTGGTTCAGCCCGAACTGAATTGGCTGGACATTGATATCCAGGTTGTAGTCGGTGTTAGCTCCCCGAACAGCTTGTTGAACAAAGACAAAGTATCTGCTGGGTACAGAAAAGCGACTTTCAATGACTTCTGACCGAGTTCCAGGATTGCGGGAGGCTGAGACAGAGACGATTTCGTCTGGACTCAGTTGACCATCGAGATTAGCATCCCTCACCAAGAATAAATTAGCGTCCCCAGTCAAACCGCTGAGTTGCAATTGAATACTGCTCGGTGTGTTAGTAGTGGTGAAAGTGTAAATATCTCGGATGTCGTCTTCACCTACGAAGCCCTTGAGCGACTGAATTGGATTGTTCAGGACATCGAGATTTATTGGTCTGTTAAGGTTGTCATCTAATACGAAATCGGCAGGGAAAAAACGATTCTGGAGTTGCTCTGGCGAAACGTCCGCCACTTGTCCCAAGATCCTGTTATTAGCTTGAATCCTAATTAAAGTTCCCCCTGCCGAGGGTTCTAGATTTAGGTCAGCTTCGCTGAGATTGTCAGTTAATCCAATGCCGTCAAATCTAGGGTCGAAGTCAGCGATCCAATCTACTGCTGCTGTATTTAGCTCGGTTCGGAGTACAAACCCATCATTGCCACTACCACCAACTAGCGTGTCTCCATCCAAGTCGCCAGCCAAAATGTCATCGCCCTCATCACCTCTAAGTAGGTCGCTGCCTTGACCGCCGCGCAACAAGTCATTTCCTTGACCTCCGATGAGGGCATCGTTACCGACATCCCCGAAGAGCAAATCCTCACCGCCACCGCCATCGATCAATTCTGGAGAGACCGAACCAATCACAATATCATTACCTTCTAAAGCCCGCAGTCCTCTGGTGAAGGGATTTAAAAGTCCTGGGGTTAGCCTGAAGTTATCAGAATTGGGACTTAGATCGAAAAAGTTACCGTCACTGCTGGAACTATTCATAACAAGATGCTCCTGGTCAGATCAACAAATATATTTTAATAATCAAAAAAAATCCCTCATGAAATTGCAACTTTTTTTAACAATACAGAACTTACGCAACTGGCACACTAAAATCAAATTTTAGAGTTGGTCAGAGGAATTGCTGGAAGGGTTATTGAGGGTTGCGATATCTGAGGCATCTTACTAATTATGATAATCGCCTCAGTCCTGCAATAGTCAAAGAAGATTATGTTCCTCTTCCTGGCTCGATCGAGCTTGCGATCGCCAGCCTGGTGATTTCTGAACTAGGGAATATGTTGTCAATCCAACAAAATGTATAGGAGCTAACACAAACGCGCTGCTTAATCAAGGTATGAAAAAAATAAATGAAAAATCCCTATGGAATGAGAATTAAATAACTTCCACTCTTGAAAGTAGGATGGGCGTCCCGCCCTTCCAAAAAAGACGGGCGGGACGCCCATCCCACAATAACAATTGAAATTGTAAGTTATTTAATTCGCCCTCCTCAGCCGCCAGCTAACAGTTAACACAGGGGCGGCCTAGTTTGAGACTTAATCGGGAACTTTTCTTATTTAAAACCGTCTTTTCGGGGATGATTTTCTGTTGCCATAGCCTAAATTAAAACAAATATTCTCCACATAAGCTCTGAAAATGTGCTAACTGCTCTCCTGATTATTTTCATAGGTTTAGCTCCGTCGCTGCTGTCTTTGTGGGTGATGCGCTATGCCCAGAGCCAAGCCCGCGACAGAATTGCAGCGGCCAGACTTGCGGTAGCGAATAGACCAATCCGAACTCAACTACCAACTGCCGATCGCACTTACATACAAAGCCTCGGTTATGCTATCGGCGATATCACTTGCGAGTATAACGCCCGCTCTAATTACATTCGCTGCGCTGTCAATCCTTCTGGGCCCTGTCAAGATTGTCGGTACTACCAAGCCAAAACTCTTGACGTTGGAGAGCAAAAGATATAGCTTATATTGGTGCTTGTATCTACGTCTATTTGCGGATGTAATAATCAATGAGTTAATATGTACTTACGTGTAAGGATTCTTGTTGAAGCTTGTTTTGGACTACCCACGCCCAAACTCAGCAGTTAAAACCTAATCGAGCATTATTGCTTGGTTACAGTTGCCATAACTGGCGGATTGCGATCGGTGTTTTTCTAGTTGAGGACTTACGATCAAAAACCAGGTTTAGATGATAAATTTTGGTTAGGCGACGAGAAATCTAGGCACAAATTAGGTTTCTAGTCTCCGGGGCGTAACTCCTGCAGTTAAGAAAATTAGCCAACAAAAATCGTAAGTAGCTGAGGCGCACATCTCCCAATCAGTTTCTCCAAAACATCATGAAAAATTCTGCACGAAACATTGTCCCGAGCATTTATCTTAAGCAGAAACCAGCTCGAAGACTCTAAGTTGACAACTTGAGAAGTTGCTTGTGGGCGGCACTAATCTGTTTTTGCGATCGTAGCGAAACAGTCTCAAACCTAGATTGCTATCTCCCGACTCCAAGTCATGAATTTTTAAGACGCCTCGTCGATACAGGGTATGCCGATTTCAATTGAATCTCATATGTTGCACCATTTTCAAGAATAGGCGACGCTGGCCTGTTCTACAACCAGTGAATTTTCTTATGGGCCGGGCAGGAGAACCCCCCATAGAAGGGTTATTGAGAAGGGTAAAAGATCTCAGTTGAATGACACTTCGGGCACTGCCGACATAATTATGTGACGGCTATCACTCCCTAATTAATGTCTAGTTGCTATTTTGAACAGGGTTTGCGCGCCAAAACCAAAGAAACCGAGTTTTTTACCGGGAGCGAAGGCTACAAAGAAGTCTTTTAGTCCCTCAAACCAGGTTTATACGTCCAGAAATAGTGAATTTTCTCTGCAAATAAAGTGCATTAGACGATGTACAGAAAACCTCATAAAGTAAATTTTTGAGAACTCCTGTTATTATCTACTGCGCGATGTAAGAGATATAGCCTTTCTCAGTAACATGAGGTGCACGCTTGATAAGCGGCCTCCGTGGCCTCCGTGGGAATAGGCCTCCGTGGCCTCCGTGGGCATACCTCACCAAGATTGAGAAATGCTGTAGGCGTGTAACAGATACACTCCCTAAAAGAAAAGAAAAAAGCCGAAGGCAAAATATCACCCGATAGAGAGATTATTGGGATTTAAACCCCAAATCCTCAGCGCTTCTGCCGGCGATATTTGCAATGCTATCAAATATCTATATAGCACTGCTTTGTGCTGAGTAAAATTTGCTTTTTGCTCTTGATACAAGTCAAGCAGCAGAGCCTCTTACTCTGCAATTCCACCTTGTGAATAGGTGATAATTATCATCTGGAAATGGGTACATCATCTACAATCCGTGAGCCAATTTGACCATGCAAAGCATCTGCAACAAATCAATCTTTATCACCCCAAAAATATGTGACTCCACCGCAAGGATTGCGGGCGCGAACTCCCAAACAACAGCAACTTATCATCAGAAAAAACCAATAAAACAAGTAAAAACAGTAGGGGCAATCCCCCCGTGGTTGCCCCTGTCCCAGAAACTCCGTGGTGGCACGGGAATTGGGCATCCCCCCAGAGAATTTTTGCGAGCAACCGTAAGGGAAAACCCCCCGTGGTTGCCCCCTCGGACTATAAAAAATGTACTGTTCCTCGATGCCAGAGTAGAGAACGGCGACAGCTTGGCAAGAGGAGCAACAGCCGATACAGAGGTATTTGTACTGGACTCGACACGGGATGGAGTCGAGCAAATTACTAGAATTTTGGCGGTTTGCAGCGATTTAGACAGCCTTCAGATAGTTTCTCACGGTCGAGAAGCAGGAGTGCAGCTAGGGTCGATCGAACTCTGCAACGACAACTTAGAAACCTACAGCCATTTGTTACAGCAGTGGGGAAAAGCCCTGAGCGAGAGAGGAGATATCTTGTTATTCGGGTGCAGCGTCGCAGCGGGGGAAAGGGGCGAGGCCTTCGTGCGGCGGCTGAGCTTGATAGTCGGTGCAGATATTGCAGCTTCCGACAACTTGACGGGGAGTGCGGCACTCGGCGGGGACTGGGAATTAAAATTTGCGATCGGGGAAATAAAGGCGAGAATCGCTATTGAAAAAGAAGTGCTCGAAGCCTACCCTTACGCCCTCGGCACATTAGTTAACGAAACTTTCAGAAACTCCACAGTTAGGGGGCCTTGGATTTACGGGGGAAACAACGGGGCACTGTTCAATCCGAGCAACGGGGTTGCAGCAGCCAATCAACTTATCCCCGGCATTACCGGAGGCACTGTATCCGGCGTACTTCCGGCTTTGGGCGGTGCAAGTCCTGGCGATGGCGCTCTGCGATTAACTCCAGCAGTAAACCTTCGGGAAGCTTTTGTCATCTACAACAATCCGATTCCTTCAACTGATGGTCTCAGAGTCCAGTTTGATTTTTATTCTTATGGTTCAAGCGGGCAGTTTCCGGCTCCGCAACCGAATATTAGCCCTCAGCCAGGGGACGGGCTGGGTTTCTTCTTGATTGATGGGACTGTTAGCCCAACCAGGACTGGGGGTTATGGCGGTTCTCTGGCTTACGCTCCACGAACGGGTATACCCGGTATTGAGGGAGGTTATTTAGGCATTGGGCTTGACGAGTTTGGCAATTTTTCAACATCCACAGAAGGGCGCTCTGGCCCTGAGCCGCCTCCGATTCCGGGATCTTCTATTGGTTCTTTCAGACCTGATTCAGTAACGGTTAGAGGAAGTCAAGCAAATGGTTATCGGTTTTTAACAAATGTGATCGTTCCCTTCGGCATCGATAACATTCCTACGAGTATTGACTTTAGTGGCCCTCAACAAGGCGCCAGTTTTAACTTCAGCAATACGTTCACGACCGATCGCAATTTAGCCAAAAGATCCGTTCAAATTACACTGAATCCATCTAACGATCCGGTAAATCCGTCTCGTCTCACCGTTGCCTTCGATGAAAATTTCGACGACATCTACGAAACTACATTGATCGACATCCCCAACTTGGTCACCGCAAATGGCGCAGTACCGCCCCTTTTCAAATTTGGTTTTGGCAGTTCCACAGGAGGCGCCAACAACATTCACGAACTTCAAAACGTGGTAGTTGAAACTATCAATCCTCCCAGTATCGCCGCTGAGGTTGCCACTATCAAGACCGGCCCGCAGTTTGTCAAGCCCGGAAGCAGCATTACCTACACGATTACTACTGTAAACAGAGGGCCAGCGCCTGCTACAAATGTTCTGATTCAAGACGAATTACCTTTAGAACTGCTGCTTCCGGGGGGATTGCCGCCGATTCTCAGTGCCTCCAACAACGGCACTTACGTGAACCAAACGAAGGCTGTCACCTGGCCGTTAATTCCGGTTCTCAATGCGGGTGAGACTCTGACTTACACCCTGACAGTTGATTTGCCGCCCGGTTTAACCAGCGGTAGCAGTTTTGCCAACGTTGCATTCAGCACTAGCTCGACTTTCGACCCCGACCTCAGCAACAACAGCGGTGTACTCGCGCCCGGTCAAATCGAGGGGCCGGGTGTAGTTTTTACCACAGTTGTCGATACAGTCGCGGATTTAGTTACTACCAAAAGTGGCCCTGTGACTACTTCGGCCGGGTCAAGCGTCACCTACACATTGACTACTACTAACATGGGGCCAGACTCTGCTGCGGATGTGACTATCACGGACAGCATTATTCCGGGTTTAACAGGAGTCAGCTTATCGGACGGGGGGAGTTACGATTCTGTTTCGGGCATTGTCACCTTCCCAGCACTGACAGCGCTGGCAAGTGCGGATACTGTGACCCACACTGTCAGTTTCACTGCCCCAGCCACCCGTACCGCCATCAGCAACACGGCCCGGAGTAGCTCGGCGACTTTCGATCCGATCGCCACTAACAACAACGGCTCGACCACCAACAAAGACGGCACTCCCACTAACTCTACGGTTACGACAAGTATTGCGCCCAACGCGGATCTTGTTACCACGAAAACGGGTTCTACGAGTGCTACTGCTGGTAGTTCGGTCAGCTATTCGATCGCCACAGTCAACTTAGGGCCGAGTCCTGCAGAGGCTGTAACCATCACTGACAGCATAGTTCCGGGGTTAGCCGGAGTGACGGCATCTAATGGTGGCGTTTACGATCCAGTGACTGGTATTGTCACCTTCGCGCCGGTGGCAATAGCCAACGCGGAGACAGTCATCCGGACGATCGACTTCACAGTACCGCCTACTCTAACTTCCATCAGCAACACGGCCAGAAGTACCTCCATCACTCCCGACTTCACTCCGGCCAACAACAACGGTACAAACCCCAACGCCACCGTCACCACCTCGATCGAGGCTGTGGCCGATGTTGTCACCCAAAAAACAGCTCCGGCCAGCATCCAGGTGGGCGACACGCTACTTTATACAATTACTACTACCAACAACGGGCCGAGTCCTGCGGCCAACGTAGTCATTACTGACAGCTTGATTCCCGGCTTAACTAATGTCAGCGTGTCCGATGACGGAACCTACAATCCAGACACAGGGGCGATCGAGTTCCCAGCGATCGCGACTTTAGCCAGCGGCAGCAGCGTCACCCGCACCCTGATTTTTGTACCGCCGCCTACTCTGACGAGCATCACCAATATTGTATTAAGTCGATCGGACACTTTTGACCCGGACTTGACGAATAACAACGGCTCGACAGTCGCAGTGCCCGGTCAGGCGGGGGGTCAAGTTATTACTTCGATCGATGCTGTGGCCGATGTTGTCACCCAAAAAACGGCTCCGGCCAGCATCGAGGTGGGCGACACGCTACTTTATACAATTACTACTACCAACAACGGGCCTAGTCCCGCGACCAACGTAGTCATCACCGACAGCCTGATTCCCGGCTTAACTAATGTCAGCGTGTCCGATGACGGAACCTACAATCCAGACACAGGGGCGATCGAGTTCCCAGCGATCGCGACTTTGGCCAGTGGCAGCAGTGTCACCCGCAGCCTGATTTTTGTACCGCCGCCTACTCTGACGAGCATCACCAATATTGTATTAAGTCGATCGGACACTTTTGACCCGGACTTGACGAATAACAACGGCTCGACAGTCGCAGTGCCCGGTCAGGCGGGGGGGCGAGTAATTACCTCGATCGATGCTGTGGCCGATGTTGTCACCCAAAAAACGGCTCCGGCCAGCATCGAGGTGGGCGACACGCTACTTTATACAATTACTACTACCAACAACGGGCCTAGTCCCGCGACCAACGTAGTCATCACCGACAGCCTGATTCCCGGCTTAACTAATGTCAGCGTGTCCGATGACGGAACCTACAATCCAGAGACAGGGGCGATCGAGTTCCCAGCGATCGCGACTTTAGCCAGTGGCAGCAGTGTCACCCGCAGCCTGATTTTTGTACCGCCGCCTACTCTGACGAGCATCACCAATATTGTATTAAGTCGATCGGACACTTTTGACCCGGACTTGACGAATAACAACGGCTCGACAGTCGCAGTGCCCGGTCAGGCGGGGGGGCGAGTAATTACCTCGATCGAGACGGCCCGCGCCGACCTGGTTACGTCCAAGAGCGGTCTCACATCTGCTCCGGCTGGTAGTTCCGTGACTTATACTATAACTACTGCAAACAATGGGCCGAATGCTGCTGAAAACGTAGTGATTACAGACAGCATCATTCCCGGTTTAACGGGAGTCAGCGCATCGGACGGCGGCACTTACGACCCGGTGACAGGGGTTGTCACCTTTCCAACAATTCCCAGTTTGACTAGCGGCAGCAACATCAACCGCGAGGTAACAGTAGTCGTTCCAGCGACGGACACCATTAGCAATACTTCCCAGAGTCGATCGACCACTTTTGACCCCCAACCCAGCAATAACAACGGTTCCGAGTCCAGAGCCACTGTCACCACTGCCATTTTACTCGCGCAGCCCACGCCCAACCAACCTCCATCAGCCTACAGCAGCAACGCAGCGCTAGCGCCCAACAGCGTTGTCCAAATTAGCGGGCTCGGAGGCAGAGACTCAGACGGCACAGTGGTTACATTCACCATCAGCACCCTGCCGCCAGCCAATGAAGGCACGCTGTTCTTGGCCGACCCCAGCCAGGGAGTGCGGGTCACAGCAGGTCAAACCCTGACAGCCGAGCAAATTACCCAGTTGTTCTTCCAGGCATCCGGCAATTTCACAGGGGCAAACTTCACCTACAGCGCTACAGATAACCTCGGCGCCACCAGTGCGGCAGTCGCCACTGTCTCTCTCATTCCCCTTAATGAACCGGCGCCAACTCCAACACCCGCGCCGGAACCAACACCCACACCACCAACACCGGCGCCAACTCCAACACCCGCGCCGGAACCAACACCCACACCACCAACACCGGCGCCAACTCCAACACCCGCGCCGGAACCAACACCCACACCACCAACACCGGCGCCAACTCCAACACCCGCGCCGGAACCAACACCCACACCACCAACACCGGCGCCAACTCCAACACCCGCGCCGGAACCAACACCCACACCACCAACACCGGCGCCAACTCCAACACCCGCGC
>NZ_JAUBTU010000192.1:0-1480 GCF_036705085.1 Microcoleus sp. B6-A1 | reverse complement strand
CAGAGGTACTGGAATAAAAATTAATTCTCCTATTTTTAATATTTTAAAGCCTCCTAACCCTTAAGTAAACCGTATTGACATTTAGTAAACCTAAATGGCGCCGAACAAATAAGCAACTTAACAAAGGAACGTCGGGAGATATTAAATTATTTAGGAAAGGTTTGCGGTCAATATTATTTAATAGTTGAAGATGGGTAACTCGGAAAACAAACCGGAGAATATAGTTAAATAAATTCAAATTGTTGGCAACAGAACACTCATGTTGCCGGAATTGTGATGTCTTATTTAGGGAGAATGAGTTCAGATATTGCCGAAGGAATATATTAGGAAATATCTGTGAATTCCAATTTCTTGTATTTCGCCAAAATCGCAAAATAATGATACTAAAATTAGAAAAGGTAGGCACAGATATTTTTCCTACAGTGAAGGTATGAAAATCCTTAGTCATCAAAGCCAGAACTGCGGAATGTGGGTTGTAGTTTTTTGGAGAAAGACAAGGTTTTAGGAACCAAACGAGAAACTCGCTGCCGTAAAGTATTATTAAGTCTTTCAATATAACAGGTTTTTCCCGATTCTTTACCTACAGGTTGGTGTGTTTTAAAAGGTAGCAGTTATGAATAAGATTCCCAACAATCAGTATAACAAACAGCACATTTTCTATAGACCAATACGGTTAAGTTAATGTTTTTTGTCATTGCGAGCTTTGGGCGAAGCATAATACCAATTTACTATGAAGTTGCACTTAATATAGCTTCAAGGATATAGTCCCAACCACAGAGGGATAAAACTTCTTCATTCGTGAGAGATTTGATAATTGTATTTACCTGTTCTTTGAGTTTATCTAAACTCGAATAATTTTCCCATTTTAGGTCTTTTTTTATATGCTCCCACAATCTTTCAATCGGATTTAATTCAGGACTATAGGCAGGTAAATATATTGGCATTACATGGTCAGCCCAGTCTAATAATAGAGCTTTATGGAAACTACCATTATCCATGATAATTAGATTGAAAGTCTCTGAGTATTTTTGATCCAATCCATTTAAAAACTCTTGAAAACAGTTGTAATTGAGCTGAGCAAATTCTTGATAATATTGTTCACCAGTGGCTGGCTCTACGACTCCATAAATATAAAAGTTTCCTCGTTTCCATTGCTTTTTGCCAATAGGTTTTACTCCCTTTAATGTAATCATTCTGCCCTGCATAGTAATCAATCCAAATCTACTCTCATCCTGACACCATATCCTTACAGGCTTGGAGTTTCCGAAATATTTAATCATTACTTTGATGAGTTCACAGAGTTTTTTTTTGAAGCTTGCCTGCACCTCTTCGTTCGCTTTATCACTTTGGGGTCTTGGGACTTTCAGGTCAGCTTTCAACTTATAATGAACTAGGTCATGTACCAGGGTAAACGCATCTTAATTTCAACCTAAAACATGATAAGATGAAGTATTGGGCTAAATCAAGTGCGTAATTAGGT
>NZ_JAUBTU010000008.1:97760-123992 GCF_036705085.1 Microcoleus sp. B6-A1 | reverse complement strand
CGTCCCGCCCGTCCCAAAAAGACGGGCGGGACGCCCATCCCACAATAACAATTAAAATTGTAAGTTATTTAATTCGTGATCCTAAGAAGCAGAACACGGACGGGCGGGACACCCCTCCCACAACACCAAGGCTATCAATCCTCGTTCCCAGGCTCTGCCTGGGAAGGCATATCAGCGAGGCTCTGCCTCCCGATTGCTGACATGAATTTAACAATATTTAAGATTGCCAGAAATCTGCCACATCATATCCCATTTCGGTGAGCATTTGCCGCAGCAGAGGTAAGCTCAAACCAATCACATTTGTGTGACATCCTTCGATTTTTTCCACAAAAAAGCCGCCTTTACCTTCGAGTGCAAAACAGCCTGCACAGGCGAGGGGCTCTCCGGTAGCGACGTAAGCCGCTATTTGGCGCGAGGTAACTTCCGCAAAATGAACTTTTGTAACTTGACAACGAATGATCGATCGCGACCTCGCCTCACCAAAGTCATCGAATCTAGTATCAATTAAAGCATGACCCGTATACAGTTCGCCCACCTTACCGCGCATTTTCTGCCAGCGCGAGATTGCTTCTTCCGCATCCTTGGGTTTGCCGTGAATTTCGCTATCTATGAGCAAAATTGAATCGCATCCCAAAACCAAACAAGATTTGGGATTAGGGATTTGGGGGTGAGAATTAGCCAGCAAAAACTTAGCTACAGCCTCAGCTTTTCCCTCTGCTAAAACCTGCACTAAATTAGTGGCATCCCTCATTTGTATTTGCCCTTCATCAAAGTCGCTGGGGCAAATCACAGCTTGAATTCCGGCATTTTCTAGCAGGCGACGGCGCGCTGGAGAAGCTGAAGCTAATACAAAAGTTGGAATTTTCATAAGTTAAGAAGTTCAGTTGACAGTTGACAGTTGACAGTTGACAGTTGACAGTTGTCAGTTGTCAGTTGTCAGTTAACTGTGGTGAGGTTTCCAGCGAACAGTCAACAGTCAACAGCGAACAGTCAACAGTCAACTGTCAACAATGCCCCATGCCCCATGCCCAATTCCCAATTCCCAATTCCCTAATAAACAGAGAAAGATTTAACAACTTTCTCAAAAGCTTCTTTTACCTTCGGCCAGCGTTCTTCGGTAGTGGAAACGTTAAGCGTAAAAAGTTTGCCGCGGCTGACGGCTACACTCGCTAAGTTGTGCCGTTCTTGGTTTGGCAACTTAACGGCGTATTCTAAAATGTAATAGTTTTTCGATCGCGATTCACGAGCTTCTGCATTGACTAATTCAGCTTCGCGACCCGAATCAGCCGGGGCGATCGCACTTTTGCTGAGCTTGTATCCCACATCCGTCGGCGATCCCAAATCCGCCAGAGTTTTGTCCTTCGCAACTGGACTGATTACAACGCTGACATTCTCGGTTTGCTGAATCAAATCGCGGAACACCACATCGGGCCCGTTAGAAACCGCGATCGGCAGCCAGCCGTTAGGATAGAGAAATTGATAGCCATCGCCAGTATCAACGTAGCTTTTGAGTCCGGTGACTTTAGAGACACAACCGGTCAAGGTGAGGCTGAGAACCACCAGAAGTATTGCCGCAATTCGTTTGAGCATTCTTTTTACGGATAGGGTAAAACAAAAATATTTAATTTTAATTGTCTCACCAAACCTTGCCCCTAAAAATAGTTAAGCTATGGATCGCTGTTTGTGTACCGCCAGCGATCCATAGCCATATAGTTTAATTGTTAACAAAATCATTACAGGTGAGTCAGCCAGCTAATCAGCCCGTGCTTGGTCGAAACTTCTAAAGCCAAGAGAGAAACAAAGCCAATCATGGCAAGGCGGCCGTTTAAGCGTTCTGCGTAGGGAGTGAAGCCGGTGCGGGGTTCGTCATCGATGTATACTGTCGGCTCGATCGCAAAATTGTTCATTTTGCCTTGGTCGTCCAGCATTAAGCCTCGGTTAGTCATGTTTTTTTTCCTAAATGGTTTTTAGTGTACTGTAACTAAATGTAACAGACTTGTGAAGATATGTAAAGGATTGTGAGAAATTTTTTTTAAAGATCTCGATCGGACACCAGTAAAAAAAATGCAACGCTAGGCTCTCAACCCTTATATAGTCAGTCTTTCCCTAATCTAAAATCTAAAATCTAAAATCTAAAATGGTATGACGGTGGGTAGACTCTGGGCCCCGGAGGGGGGAGGATAGAGTGGAGAGGCACAAAAGTCGATGGTGTATGGCAAATCCAGTCTGGGTTTGACGAAAATTGTGGAACGGAGGAAAAATTTATGCGGGCCAGTCTGGAAATGCGGTGGTTTTATAGCGGTGCACTGCCAAAATCAATCAATCAATGGTTTGGAAGCGAGAGTCTCGGCACGTATCTTTCGCCTCCCGAAGAGCGGGAAGACATATATTTGCTAGTACCAAGCTGCGACTACTTAGGAGTGAAGCTGCGTGGGAAAACCTTGGAGGTAAAGTGGCGTCAGGGAGAGTTGGGGACAATGCCGTTCGGCAACCGCTGGGAAGGCAAAGCCGAAAAGTGGCTGAAGTGGGTTTGTGCGGACACGATGGCGCCGATACCGGCGGATATTTTGGCGACAGGAAAGTGGGTGGGAGTCAAGAAAAAGCGAGCGCAGCGTCTTTACCACGTTTCGGAGTCGGGTGCGGTAATGTCAGTGCCAGTAGAAGCCCCCATTCCTCAAGGTTGCACCGTGGAACTTACTCAGTTGAACATTAACGGCAGCGCGTGGTGGACTTTGGGATTTGAAGCATTTGGCAGCGAAAGTTCTTTGACAGAAAACCTGCAAACAGTAGCTAGTTGGACTAGCAAGAGTTATCAGGCGCAAAAGTTAAAAGCTGAGGATTCATCTGCTTATCCGGTTTGGCTGGCTAGCAAGTAATATCAAACCCGGCTTTAATAATACCTCCTGTATTTTTTAGTCGCCCTCTGCTGGGACGAGAGTTTGTGTAGATGCGGTTTCAAGAGTCTGATGGAAGGGGTTTCTAACTATAGCGCGAGCGGTCTTCGCGAGGGGGGCGCTCGCACTGCACTCGAAAAATTACAGCAGATTTCAGGTAAATGAAGAACAAAGAAACCTGTTTGGAGTAGGGGCAATGCCAAGAGAACCCTCCCTGATTCAGGATTTCAGTTCAAAACTCAAAACTATTCCCCCTCTCTCCGATTCTCCTCCTCTTTCATTTTCCCCACTCTGCCAGCACTTCTGAGAATTTGACAAGCCAAAATCGCCGCCCCAAACCCATTATCAATATTCACCACACCCACACCAGCCGCACAAGAATTGAGCATAGTTAAAAGAGGAGCAATCCCGCCAAAACTCGCGCCGTAACCTACACTCGTCGGCACAGCAATCACCGGACAATCTGCCAAACCCGCAACCACACTCGCCAAAGCACCTTCCATACCCGCAACCGCAATCAACACATCAGCATCAGCAATCACGTGCCGGTTGCTCAGCAAGCGGTGAATGCCGGCAACTCCGACATCCCACAAACGTCGCACCTGAAAACCGCAAAGTTCCGCAGTAATTGCCGCCTCTTCCGCTACAGGTAAATCCGCCGTTCCCGCACTGATAATAGTCACAGTACCCGGATGCTGCGGAGTTGGGGAATTAGGAGAAATTGCACAAATTCGAGCCTTTTGGTAGTAGCACAAATCGGGTATTTTGTGTTGCAATTGCTCGAAAACTTCCGGTTCGATTCGTGTCGCCATCACCGCAGAATTTCGCCCGCGCATCGCCTCGATAATTTCAACAATTTGGTCGGGCGTTTTCCCTGGGCCCCAAATTACTTCAGGAAAACCCGTTCTTAAAGTGCGGTGGTGGTCAATTTTGGCAAAATCGCCGACTTGTTCAAAGTCAAAATGCTTTAATTTATCCAAAGCTGCGATCGGACTCACATCGCCTGCGGCCACTGATTCGAGTAACTGCTGTAAAATTTTAGGTTCCATAAACTAATAACTAATGACTGCTAACTAATGACTAATGACTAATGACTAATGACTAATGACTAATGACTGCTGACTAATGACTAATGACTAATGACTGCTGACTGCTGACTATTCTGTTATTTTCAGCTCGTACAAATTCCAGAAAGCACCGCCGAGGGCACTGTAGCGAATTCCCGAAACGCGATCGCGCACCGCCTCAAAAGTCAGCGGATTGACCATATAAACAAAAGGAACTTGTTCCGCTATAATCCGCTGCGTTTCTCCATAAAGCTCCTTGCGCTTCGCCTCATCAAGCTCCTGGGAAGCCTTCACATAAAGGTCATCGATTTTCTGCTCCCAGTCGTACACTTCCCAACCTTTAATCGGGGGTTCTCCGGATTGCGGGCCCTGGTTGAAACTGTGCAAAGTGCCATTGACTGACCAAATATTGTAGCCGCTGTGCGGTTCAGTACCTCCCGTAAAACCGCCGAGGTAAGTATCCCAATTCCGCGTCAATCGCAGCTTTTCCACATAAGTGTTAAAACTCAGGAACTGCGTATCAATTTGCATCCCCAGTTTGCCCAAGTCTTGCTTAATTTGCGTTCCCATTTGTTCCCGAACTTTTTTACCTGCCGCCATCAACAAAGTAAATCGTACCTTGTTGCCTTCAGCATCCAACAATTCGTCGTTACTATTATACTTGAAACCAGCGCTTAACAGTAACTCTTTGGCTTTTTGTAGATCGTAACTGTAAGTTTTCAATCCCTGTTCTGGGGACAGGTAGAACGGGCTTTGGGCCGGAATTGGGGAATGTAGCGGCGCGCCCAGTCCGCGATAAATATTGTTAGTCATCGCCTCGCGGTTGATGCCGTAGGCGATCGCCTGCCGAAATTCCTTACTAGCAAACCAGCGAGACTTAACCGGGTCTACAAACGGCTGATTTTGAGCATTGCGCCCCTTATTCAGATTGAAACACATAAACACGCTGCCAGTATCCGGGCCGCCGTTAAAGACCGTATATTTGCCGCGTTTTTCCTCCCGTTTCAGCAGCGGAAACACTTCCGGCTCCACATTCAGAGTATCCAAATCGCCCGATCGAAAATTCAGCAGTTGATTGTCAGTATTTTCGATAATTTGCCAAACAATTTGCTGGATGTAAGGTTGAGGATTTCCCTCAGCATCTTGGCGCCAAAAATAGGGATTTCGTTCCAAAACCACGCGCTGATTGGGAGTGTAGCTCAGCATTCGATATTGACCATTTCCAACAATTTTTTTAGGATCAGTATCCGTGCCCCAAGTAGTCAGGTATTTAGGGTTGCCGTCTGCATCTGTATTTTCGACAGCTTCCTGTAAAATATGAGCTGGTAAAATCGGGATTCCCCCAGCATATCTAATAAAAGGAGCAAAGGGTTCTGCAACGGAAAATTCAACGCGGCGACTGTCGAGTTTTTTGACTTTTGGAAATTGGTCGCTGATGCCAACCCTCAGAATATCTTTCAAACCGCTAGGAATTTTGTCATTGAAATAAATCTTTTCATAGCTGAAGATAATGTCATCAGTAGTCAGAGGCTGGCCGTCCGACCATTTCAATCCCTCTCGCAGGGTAAAGACAATCTTTTTGCCATCTTTAGAAACTTCCCACGACTCAGCTAAACCAGGTTCTAACTCCGATGTCAAGCCATTTTCGTTGATCAGTCCCTCGTACATATAGCCAAAAACGCTGTATGCAGATTGATTTAGGGGGTAGTTAAAGGTAGCTGGGCCGCTGGGGGTGGGAACGATGAGTCTGTTTACTAAGTTCGATCGGGCGGGACTACAAGCAGAGAGACTGACGGCTGCAATTACAGCCAGCAGAACAGCCAGCCAGCGGCGCTTTGAATGTAAAATAGGGAAAATTTTCATAATAATTTACTGTACCACCTGCGTGCAATTATGACTGAGATTGTAGCCAGCCTAGAAAGTTTTTAGTGACAGAGAAATACTTTGTAATCCCCGCCTCTCGCAAAACATCTTGAACTTCCGGTAGACCAAATTCTTTGACGTTACCGCTGAGAAATACTTTGGTTTCTGTAGAATGCGATCGTGCATGACTGAGGATACAGTGTAGAATCAAATTGTCGGTTGGATCTTTTTCGATCAAAGTTTCGTTTAAGCTTGATTCGACAATCTCTGGATTTAATGCAATCATTTCTGAATTTCGCGACATCAGACTTATCGCTTCCCGCAAGCGTGATTTAATTTCACCTACTCGATAGCGATAGGAAATCAATGATTCTTCTAGGTAAAGAGATAGAGATGCGGCGTGTTCAGATGTCACATCTCGCTTTCTTTCGCTAACTTGACGAGTTAGCTGTTCCTTAAAATAGTTTTGTCGCTTCAACTCATCCTCTAAAGCTGACAAAGCCTCCATGTAACAAATGCTTGGTATTACCAACTTAACTGATGAGGACAAATCCCTGAGCAACATAATTGCTTCAGCCTCACGCCCTGTAGTAATACTCATCAGAAAGTTGGTCTCGATATATATAATTGCCACCTAGTTCCACTCCTGATTTTGTTGTTCCACCTGCAAGTAACGGCAGCAAACCGATGGCTGCTATCTGTTCTGATGCTGGCGGACTTTCTGATTTCCAGTTATAATCTAAGTCATGCAGCCACGATTCAATCAGCCCCTCAATGGTATCTTCAAATATCCATTTACTGCCAAAACTCGGCATATAATAGCGACATATTTCACCAGTATTGAGAGTGCAAACAGGCTCCGATAAATTCACACCATCCCATTTGAAAATCAAAATTTGTTCCGCGTCAACAAACATAGCATAGGGAACGATCGCGTTGTTTTCAGACAGCTTAGCTAACACAGCTTTCAGCCAATTGAGCGCGCGATCGACAATTTTCTGTTTTGCGTCTGCTTCTTGAGCTTGAATAATTTTAACCTCGATTAGCACGACTATGCGATCGTCCTTATCCAACGCGATGACATCCGCGTCTACAGGAAATTGTAATTCCCAGGTGTCAGTGTCCATGATTTCAGGCTTCCTAGCGATTTTGGATTAAAGTATTGACTCCACTATCAATTTTAGATTGTAGAGTTCTATTTTTTGCCCAGCAAAACTACAGCATAGGCTGCGATTCCTTCTTCTCTCCCTACAGGCCCTAATTTTTCGTTTGTAGTAGCTTTGATGCCGATTTGGTCAGGTTTTAATTGTAGGACAGTAGAAAGCCGATCGCGCATTTGCTGAATATGCGGTTTCAGCTTTGGACGTTCCGCCACCACCACCGAATCAATATTGCCGATTTCCCAGCCTTTATCTAATATTAACTGATTGACTTGTGCCAGCAATACGAGACTATCAGCACCTTTCCATTTCGGGTCAGTTGGCGGGAAATACAGCCCGATATCTCCTAAGCTGAGAGCTCCGAGCATAGCGTCCATGATAGCGTGGGTAAGTACGTCGGCGTCGCTGTGGCCGAGTAATCCTAATTCGTGGGGAATATTGACACCGCCTAGGATGAGAGGGCGATCGGGAACTAAGCAGTGAATGTCGTAGCCATTGCCGATGCGGATGTTCATGTAAAAGGAAGGTTTGGTAAGTATAGTAGAAGACAATTATTTCATATTTTTAGGGAGATAAGTGAATTTATTTTTTAATGCCGATCCGAGTGTTAAAGATTTTTTTTGCTGCTTTCCTCAACAGTTATGGCAATCCTAAAGCTGTTGGAGGGAGGGGAGAAAAGGGTTAATGCTGGAAACGCTAGAAAATTATGGGGACTTCTCGATCGCTCTCCTGAACTCAAAGACTTACAAACGCGAATCCAAAATTTATTAGGCTCTTAAATATACGGGATTTACGCATCAAGACCAAAGAAACCGGGTTTTTTACCAAATCTGTGGACTACAACGAAGTATTACCGCAAAAACCCGGTTTCTGACCAGGAATTTCAAAGGTGGTACCCGCCACGTGATTTATCCGTGGAATCAATCCCAAATCGAAAATCGAAAATCCTCAAGAAAGAGCATTTATCTCGCGCAAGTCAATCGAAAATCGAAAATCGAAAATCTAAAATCGATTGACCACTCGTGCGATCGCCCTTTCTCCTATTCTTCCCTCTCCTGCAACCACCGATCGTACAAATCCAGCCGGCGCGATCGAGTTCTTTCAATTTGCTGTTGCTTGCGCCAGCGAGCAATTTCTGCGTGATTACCAGACAGCAACACATCGGGCACCTTCAATCCCCGAAAATCCGCCGGTCGAGTGTACTGCGGATAATCCAAAAGTCCGTCTTCAAAACTCTCAAACTTCAGCGAATCTTCCTTCGCCACAGTTCCCCGCAGCAATCGCAAAACCCCATTAATCAAAGCCAAAGCCGGAATTTCGCCCCCCGTGAGCACAAAATCCCCCAAAGACACCTCGCGAGTCACCAAATGCAGGACTCGATCGTCCACACCTTCATAATGACCGCAAATCAATACCAACTGATCGCGATCGGCCGCCAACTCCCGAAACATCGCTTGCTGCATCGGTTCCCCCTGGGGAGTAAGCAAAATCACCTCCCGCCTCGGCAAAATCGGCAGCGACTCCACCGCAGCAAAAATCGGTTCCGGTTTCATCAGCATCCCCACTCCGCCCCCGTAAGGCTCATCATCGACTCGCTGGTGCTTGTCTGTGGTAAAATCGCGGGGATTGACAAAATTCACCTCAGCAATCTTTTTAGCTAAGGCTTTGCCCATCAGTCCCGACTCTAGGGGAGCCCGGAAAAATTCTGGAAATAGGGTAACAACGTCAAATCGCACAATTATTGGAATTTCATTGATACATCATCTCTAGTTTGACCTTTAGAGGGAGTTCAGTTTTCAGTAATTGCTTTATTCTTTATAATTTCTTATAATTTCTGAGAATTTTTGCAAGTTAAATTCTCTTCCTTTGTCGGCGGGCCGGTTTTGTACAACAATAATCAGTTTTTCATGACAGCGACTGCAAGTAAACTCGCCCCCAAACAACTGCGGGATAGTGCGCTCGGCGATCGCACCTCACTCGCACCAACAAATATTTCTTCTTAAAAAGCCCTATTCTACGCACAGCCACGGCAAAATTGAATTTCACATCCAACAGAGGAAGACACACCATGCAGCAGTTGACATCTCAAGCCCTTGAACACAATATTCCCCAGCGCACAAAAACCTCGATTATGGTCATCGGGGGAGCCGAAGACAAAGTTCACGGGCGAGAGATTTTGAACACCTTTTTTTGCCGTGCTGGGGGTCCAAACGCTCGGCTGGCGATCGTTCCCTGCGCTTCGCGAGATCCCGAAGGAATTAGCAACCGCTACCGCACAATATTTGACGAAATGGGCGTTAGCGCAGTCAAAGTAGTGGACATCCGCGAACGCGAACAAGGCGAAAACCCCGTCTGGAAAGATTACTTAGAAGACTGTACGGGCGTATTCATCACAGGCGGCGACCAACTGCGGCTCTGTGGGCTGCTGGCGGACACCCCGCTGATGGAGAAAATTCGCAAAGAAACCCTCGAAGGCAAGATTACCCTCGCTGGCACCAGCGCGGGTGCTGCGGTGATGGGATATCACATGATTGCAGGCGGCGGGAGTGGCGCGTCGCCGAACCGCTCTTTAGTAGACATGGCAAACGGACTTAACATTATTCCTGAGATCATCGTAGATCAGCATTTTCACAACCGCAACCGCATGGCTCGCTTGCTGTCGGCTGTGGCTTGCCATCCCGATCGCCTCGCTATTGGTATTGACGAAGACACCTGCGCCTTGTTTGAGGGAGACGATACTATGAAAATTCTCGGTAAAGGCACTGTGACTATTGTTGATTCTAGGGAAAATTTTTATACCAATGAGTCTATGGTAGGAGCGACAGAACCCTTAAGTCTGTTCAATATGCGCTTGCACGTCCTGTGTCACGGAGATTGCTACAATATGCCCCTAGGCAAACCAATGCCATCGGGAGCGTGTTCCGAGTCTGGCTGGCCCCCCGAATGCCGCACAGCCAACTAACGTAGAACATCTCTTGTCATTGATTCGGCAGAAATTAGGCGGCATTCCGGCCGAATCATGGATACCACAATAGAATAGATTCCGAAGCAGCCACGGTCTGACCCCAGGAGGCCGAACCACAGAAAATTCTAGCTTCGAGCTTTGAGTTTTTGCTAGCCATGAACCTGTACTTGTTTTTAGCCGATCGCAGGGGCATGAATTTTCAATTGGGTAGCCCATAACTGGAAATTCACTCCCAAACTGTTCGTAGCGAACAGTCTATCGAGCAATCTAGATCGAAATTGAATAAATGCTCCAATTATCTATAAGATTTCGCGCCCCATACCCCTCTAACTGCCATGAAAATACTTAAAATCCAGACCTTACGCGGCCCCAACTACTGGAGCATCCGACGCCAGAAACTCGTCCTGATGCGTCTGGATTTAGAGGAGTGGGCAGATAAAACCACAGCGGAAATTCCTGGCTTCTATGAAGGGTTGATCGCCACACTTCCGAGTTTGAACGACCATCACTGTTCTCCAGGCCATCAGGGAGGATTCCTGCAACGGGTCAGAGAAGGCACAATGATGGGACACGTAATCGAACACGTCGCCCTAGAACTTCAGGAAATGGCAGGAATGCCGGTCGGGTTCGGCCGTACCCGCGAGACTGCGACCCCAGGTATTTACCAAGTAGTAATCGAGTATCAAAACGAACAAGCCGGTCGCTATGCAGCGCGGGCGGGCGTGCGGATGTGCCAAAGTATTGCCGATACAGGCACTTATCCAGCAGCAGAATTAGTCCAAGATTTGAGAGACCTGAGAGAGTTTGCTGCGTCGGCGGCCCTGGGGCCGAGCACGGAAACACTGATTAAGGAAGCAGAAGCGCGGGGCATTCCTTGGATACCTTTGAGCGCCCGGTTTATGATTCAACTCGGCTACGGGGTTCACCAAAAGCGGATTCAGGCAACTCTGAGCAACCGGACGGGAGTTTTGGGAGTAGAACTTGCCTGTGACAAGGAAGGTACTAAAAATATCCTCGCCAGCGCCGGCGTACCGGTTCCCAGAGGAACGGTGATTCATTATTTGGATGAACTGCGCGGGGCGATAGAAGATGTCGGCGGTTATCCGATCGTCCTCAAACCCCTAGACGGCAACCACGGCCGCGGCATTACGATCGACATCAATTCCTGGGAAGCAGCAGAAGAAGCCTACGACTTAGCCAGCGCCGCATCAAAAACAAAAAGCGTCATTGTCGAGCGCTATTACGTCGGCCGTGACCACAGAGTATTGGTAGTCAACGGGCAAGTCATAGCAGTCGCAGAACGAGTCCCCGCTAACGTCGTGGGCGACGGCAAGTCTACAGTAGAACAGCTTATTGAAGAAGTAAACCGCGACCCGCAGCGAGGAGACGGACACGACAACGTGCTCACCCGGATCACGATCGACAAATTGTCCCTGGATTTGCTGCAAAAACAAGGATACGCAATGGACTCCGTAGTGCCCGCCGGCGAAAGAGTATTTTTGCGCGCGACAGCAAACTTGAGTACCGGTGGAATTGCAGTCGATCGCACCGACGAAATCCACCCAGAAAACGTCTGGCTGTTTTCCAGAGTCGCCAAAATTATCGGTTTGGACATCGCCGGCATTGACGTAGTAACTCCCGACATCTCCAAACCCCTGCGCGATGTCAACGGCGTCATCGTCGAAGTCAACGCAGCACCGGGTTTCAGAATGCACGTCGCCCCAAGTCAAGGTTTGCCCCGCAACGTCGCCGGCGCCGTCTTCGATATGCTGTTCCCCTCACCTCAACCCAGCCGGGTGCCGATTTTAGCGGTAACGGGAACCAACGGCAAAACTACAACCACTCGCCTGCTAGCCCACATTGTTAAGCAGACCGGTCAGATTACCGGATACACGACTACCGACGGCACTTACATCGGCGATTATTTGGTCGAAAGCGGAGACAATACCGGGCCGCAGAGTGCTCAATTGATTTTGTCTGACCCCACGGTAGAAGTGGCGGTGCTGGAAACGGCTAGAGGCGGAATTTTGCGATCGGGCCTCGGCTTCGATCAGTGCGATGTCGGCGTCGTCTTGAACGTCGCAGCCGATCACTTGGGCATTGGCGACATCGACACCGTGGAACAACTGGCCAAACTCAAAAGCGTCCTCGTCGAGTCGGTAATGCCCAAAGGCTATGCAGTTTTGAATGCAGACGACCCGTTAGTATCACAAATGGCGCAGCGTGTCAAGGCTCAAATTGCATATTTTTCGATGAACCCGGATAACGAACTGGTTGCAAAACATACCGCTGCGGGCGGGCTGGCAGCGATTTACGAAAATGGGTATTTGTCGATATTGAAAGGCGATTGGACGCTGCGAATTGAGCAGGCTGTGAACGTGCCGCTGACGATGGGCGGGCGCGCGCCGTTTATGATTGCTAATGCTTTAGCAGCTTGTTTGGCGGCTTTTGCCCAAGGATTGAAAATAGAAGATATTCGATCGGCTTTGTCAAGCTTTCAAGCATCCGTCGGCCAAACTCCCGGTAGGATGAACCTGTTTAATTTGGGCAGCTATCACGCTTTACTCGACTACGCCCACAACCCCCACAGCTACAAAGCTTTGGGCAGTTTCGTGCTGAATTGGCAGGGACAGCGGATCGGGGTAGTCGGCGCGCCCGGAGACCGGCGAGATGAAGATTTTGTCACGCTGGGCAAACTTTCGGCCGAGATGTTCGATCGTATTATTGTCAAAGAAGATATTGACAGGCGCGGCCGAGAACCCGGTGTTGTGGCAAAGTTAATTTGCCAGGGAATTGCCGAGGCGATTTCTGCCGGAACCGCAAACAAATCTCAAGTTGAATACGAGTTGATTCTCGACGAAACAACAGCCGTTAACAAGGCTTTAGACGAGGCGCCGGCCGGCAGTTTGGTGGTGATTTTACCTGAAGGTGTCAACAAAGCTTTGAGTTTAATTGAAGCGCGGAAACCGATTAAGGAATCTGTGGAAGTTCAAAATGGTTTAGATCGATCGAAGTCACAGGAAAGTTTAAAACCGACTGTGGTGAATCAAGGTTAAACTCTTAAGTCTCATTTAATTAATAGGTTGGGTTACTTGTGTTAGACCCAACCTATTAATTTTAAAATTGTTAGTCATTTCCGTTTGATTTGGACTTGTATGATGTTAAATTTTGTAGGGGCGGGTTCACCTACAATAATTGCCCATAATTTACAATCTCATAAACCCGCCCCCGCGTGCGTCGAGGACTATAGAATCAGGAAAAAGCAAGCAACAGGGTTGAAACATGAATGAGGCCGATCGCACGCGAGTCGAAACATTCATCACGCGCTGGGCAGGTTCTAGCGGTAACGAACGGGCAAACTACCAGTTGTTTTTTGCGGAAATGTGCGATGCGCTTGGGGTCGATCGCCCTTGTGATAAAGGCAGAATTCCCAACGATCCCTACTGCTTTGACAAAGATGTCAAGATTTTTCACCCCAGCGGCAAAGTAACTCCGGGGTTTATTGACTTTTACAAAGCCGAGCATTTTTTAATCGAGGCAAAACAGGGCGGAACGACAAGTAACAAGGGAACAGCAAAGCGGGGAACTAATAGCTATTTGCGAGAGATGGAAAAAGCGTTTGTGCAAGCAGTTGCTTATACGCGAAATTTGCCCAGCAAACCGCCTTTTTTGTTAACTTGCGATATTGGCGATCATTTTGAATTATGGATGGGTTTTAGCGGCGATTATGGCGGCTATGGGGCGAGGCGAGAAATCGGGCTAATTGAGTTGCAGAAAGCCGATGTTTTCGATTTGTTTGTCGATATTTTTAGCAATCCGCAGCAGCGCAATCCAGAGAAGATTGCGGCGCGGGTGACGCGGGAAGTGGCGGCGGATTTGGCAGAGTTGGCGAAGCGGATGGAGGCGAATGTCGATCCGCAGCAAGTCGCCCAGTTTTTGATGCGCTGTATTTTCACCATGTTTGCCGAGGATGTGGGGTTGCTGAAGGAACATTTGTTTACGCAGGCGCTGGAAACGCGATGGATTCTCAATCCGAAGACTTTTAAGCCGGAGGTAGAGGCGCTGTGGGAGGCGATGAATGAGGGGACGAGTTTTGGCTTTCATGGCAAACTGTTGCGGTTTAATGGGGGATTGTTTGCCGAGTCGCAGGCGTTTGCGCTGACAAAGGCGCAGTTGGAAGTGTTGTTGCAGGCGGCGAAGCGGGATTGGTGCAATGTGGAACCGGCGATTTTTGGGACATTGTTGGAAAGGGCGCTGGATTCGAGGGAACGTAGTAAGTTGGGGGCTCATTATACGCCGCGATCGTATGTGGAAAGGTTGGTAAAGCCTGTGGTGATGGAACCTTTGGGCGATCGCTGGATTGCGGTACAAGCGGAGGTTAAACAGTTGCTCAACGCGGGGGAATCGGAACCGACTGCAAATCAAAGGAAAAAGGCGAGCTCAGTTTTAGAGGCATTTCTGACGGAGTTACAACAGGTGAAGATTCTCGATCCGGCCTGCGGATCGGGAAATTTCCTGTATGTGACGTTGGATTTGTTGAAGGGCTTGGAATCGGAGGTGTTGCGGCGCTTGGAGGATGTCACAGGGGCGGCGCAGTTGCGGTTAGATATTGCACAAGTCAATCCCAGTCAGTTTTTGGGAATTGAGATTAATCCTAGGGCTGCGGCGATCGCAGATTTGGTGATTTGGATTGGCTATTTGCAGTGGCATTTTCGGCGGTTTGGCGATATTCCCCCGATCGAACCCGTGTTGCGGGAGTACAACAATATTGAATGCCGGGATGCGGTGTTGGCCTATGAGGGGATAGAACCGGATGTGGATGCGGCGGGGAAGGTGCGGACAAGGTGGGGTGGGCGGATGATGAAAAGTCCGGTGACGGGAGAAGATATTCCCGATCCGACAGATAAAGTCACGATTTATCGCTATTTGAATGCAAGGGCGGCCGAGTGGCAGGAAGCGGATTATATTGTGTCGAATCCGCCGTTTATTGGGAATCGTAAAATGCGCGAAATTTTGGGAGATGGGTATGTAGAAACATTGAGAAAAGTTTATAAAGATGTACCGGATACAGTTGATTTTGTGATGTACTGGTGGCACAAAGCAGCAGAGGTAGTACGTGCTAGAAATGTTAACATATTTGGGTTTATCACAACAAATAGTATTCGTCAGGTTTGGCAAAAAAAAGTTATAGATTTTCACTTGTTAAATCCGAAAAATCCACTTCGGTTAATTTATGCCATTCCCGATCACCCTTGGACTGATGATGGCGCACAGGTCAGAATTTCTATGACGGTCTGTCAACTTAGTAATTATGACACATCTAGACTAATTAAATTGGGGTTCGTAATTCGTGAATCTGAAGCAGAAAAACCAGAAGATTCCGCCGGAGAAATTAAAATAGAGTGGAAAAATGCAGGAAAAATATTTAGCAATCTTCAAGCTGGAACTGATGTTTCTAGTGCGGTTTCTCTCAATGGTAATCAGAAGTTAGGTTGTCTTGGGGTAAAACTTCATGGTATGGGTTTTTGTTTGACAGAAGCAGAAGCAAAGAACTTGGAGACAGAAGTAATTCACCCTTATCTAAATGGTCGTGACTTGCTACAATTTTCAAGAAAAGCATTAGTCATAGATCTATTTGGACTAACAGAAAATGAAGTTTGTGCTCGTTATCCGAATGTCTACCAATGGATTTATGAGCGTGTCAGACCAGAGCGTGAAAAGAACAATCGTCCAGCCTATCGCGAAAAATGGTGGATTTTCGCCGAACCGCGTTCAAGTTTCCGCCCTGCTCTAAAAACGATATCTCGTTATATAGGTAGTACGCAAACCAGTAAGCATCGTGTGTTCACTTTTATTGATACTAAAGTTATTCCCGATCAGAAAATTCTTGCGATCGCTTTAGATGATGCTTATTTCTTGGGAGTTCTTTCTAGTCAAATTCATGTTAAATGGGCATTAGTATGTGGCGGGCAGCTTGGTCCGACCCCTGTTTATGTCCAAACTACTTGCTTCGATCGCTTCCCCTTCCCAACTCCAACCGACACCCAAAAACAAACCATCCGAGAACTCGGAGAACGCCTCGACAGCCACCGCAAACGAGTCCAAGCCAGTCACCCCGAAGTCACCATCACCGGGATGTACAACCTCCTCGAAAAACTCCGCAAAGGCGAACCCCTCGACGACAAAGACAAAGCCTTCAACCAAAAAGCCTTAGTCTCCACCCTCAAACAAATCCACGACGAACTGGATGCCGCCGTCTTTGCCACCTATGGTTGGGAACCCACCCTCACCGACGACCAAATCCTGGAAAACCTCGTCACCCTCAATGCCCAACGCGCCGAAGAAGAACGCAACGGACACATTCGCTGGCTGCGTCCCGACTACCAAGCCCCAGGCGAAACCTACGTGCAACCATCCCTTGCAGGCATCACCACCGAAACGGAAACCCCGATCGCCCCCACGGAACAACAACCCTTCCCCAAAACCCTCAAAGAGCAACTTTGGGCCATCCGCGACTTATTCCGCACCCAAAGCGGCGAATGGACAGCCGCCCAAGTCACCGCCCATTTCAAAGCAGCCAGCCGCAAAAAAAAAGTCATTCTCGACTGTTTAGAAAGCCTCGAAGATCTGGGGATTTTGCTCAGTCATACTGAAGGTGGCGTGCAATATTGGTATCTCCCAACCTGATGGAATTGCAAAAACTTGTAGCTTACGCTAGGGGGTTTGAAGGCGATCGCCCTTACCGGAAAACTGGGTTTAAAGCCCCGTCCTTCGCTTGACGGCTTTTCCTCTTTAAGTTTATCAATCCAGTCTTCTACAAGTTGGGTCATTGTTTTTTCTTTCTGTTTGGCAATTCTCCGCAACTTCTCTAGCCGACTCACGACAATGCGAATACTTAATCTTTCTCTGACCATTTGGCTACCCAATTGCTACCTATTATGTTATCATAGTTAGCATGAAAACATTGAAGTTCAAGCTATATCAAAGCAACCAAAATAAACACCTCAAGCGAAGTATCAATGCTGCCGGAGTGATTTATAACCATTGCATTGCACTTCACAAACGGTACTACCGGATGTGGGGTAAGCACTTGAATTGCAGCAAACTTCAAAGTCATATCGCCAAACTCAGAAAGCGTAAAGCATTCTGGCAACAGGTTGGATCTCAGGCTGTACAGGATATCTGTCAACGCATTGAGAAAGCCTATCAACTGTTCTTTAAGCATCACAAGAAAGGAGTTAGACCTCCCGGATTCAAGAAAGTTCGCAGATACAAATCGTTCACTCTCAAGCAAGCTGGCTACAAATTATTAGGCGGCAATCGAATTAAGATTGGGAATCGCGTTTATCAGTATTGGAATTCCAGAGAGATAGAAGGGAATGTTAAGACGTTAACCATTAAACGCACGACATTAGGAGAGCTATTTATGGTTGTGGTCGTTGACAGCGTTGAAGAACCTGAAACCAAAGTCGAGACGAGTAGAATCGCTGGCGCAAGATTTCGGCTTGAAAACGTTTCTCACCTGCTCAGATGGAACAAAAATCGAATCACCGCAATTCCTGAAACAGTCCCTTAACGCTATTAAGAAAGCAAATCGTCAGCATTCCCAAAAACGGAAAGGCTCAGCGAACCGAGAAAGAGCAAGACTTAATCTAGTTCGCAAACATGAAGCCGTAGTGAATCGTCGCTCTGATTGGTTCTGGAAATTGGCTCACGAACTAACTGATAAGTTCGACGTGCTGTGCTTTGAGACGTTGAATCTAAAAGGAATGCAACGACTTTGGGGACGTAAAATTTCAGACATTGCATTCGGCGAATTTCTCCAAATTCTCGAATGGGTTGCCAAAAAGAAAGGAAAAGAAGTAGTTTTCATCGACCGTTGGTATCCATCTAGTAAGACTTGCTCGCATTGTGGACAGGTTCTGAAAGAGTTGGATTTGTCAGTTCGTGAATGGCGCTGTCCGTCCTGTCAAAGGGTGAACGACAGAGACGAGAACGCGGCGATAAATATTTGTGTGGTTGGGGCATCAACCGCTAAGTTAGGTGATGTTAGACAGGCTATGCCTGCAATTGCTGTCTGAGCTTAGAATCCCTTCGCCTTTAGGCAGGGGAGTATGTCAAAATTGTTATAGTATTTGATTCTCAACAAACCCGATGACCATCAAACCGATTCGGTGGGTTGGCGCTACCCGTGAAGAAATCCAATCTCTTCCTGACGATGCCCGAAAAGAAGCTGGTTTTGCACTTTGGACACTTCAGCAGGGCATACAACCATCAGACTTTAAACCCATGTCGATCGTAGGCAAAGGCGTTGAAGAAATTCGGATTCGGACAGAAGATGCCTATCGGGTATTTTATATTGCTAGATTTGAAGAAGCTATTTACGTTCTTCATGCTTTCCAAAATAAAACTCAGAAGACAGCCAAGAAAAATATCGAAATTGGACAGAAACGCTACCAACAGTTGTTACAAAATCGTTTAAATTCAAGAGAACCAGAACCATGAGTGAAAATACTATTACCCCAGCAACCGATAATATCTTTCTCGATCTGGGATTTTCAGCAGAAGAAGCTGATAACTTACTAATCAGATCGCAACTCATGCTCGCCCTGCTTCATCAGATTAAACATCACCGTTGGACGATCGACCAAACTGCTCAACATCTCAAACAGTCAAACGACCAAATCAAAGCTCTAACTCAAGGTAAAATTGGGGAATTCTCGGTTGATACTCTGATCGCAATGCTAAACCAAGTAGGCATGACTGTCAAAATCGAAATTTGTCCCAAGGTAGCTTAGAGCGAGATTAGAGACATCGGTAAGTTTGGCTTTGCGCTTGTTATCATGAGCTTATCCAGCAAGAGGTTATCTAATGCTAGAAAACACCATCCTAGAAACCCTGGTCAAGTTGCCAGATTCCCTGAAACAGGAAGTTTTGCACTATGTAGAATTCTTGGCCGCAAAATATGCAAATAATGAGGTTGCCGTAAATCCTCCTCAAAAGAAACGTCAAGCCGGGATGATGAAAGGCACGTTTGTCTTACCGCTTGCTGATGATTTTGATGCACCATTAGAGGATTTCCAGGAGTATATGGAATGAGTGCATTGCTCCTCGATACTCACACTTTTATTTGGTTTTCAGAAAATGCTCCTAACCTATCAGTTACCTTGAAGGAGCAGATTGAATCCGCCGATATAGTCTATTTGAGTATTGCCAGTCTTTGGGAAATTGCCATCAAAATCAGCATTGGTAAATTGACACTGCAAGCAGACTATGCAGACATCGAACCTCAGTTACCTGCTGCTGGCATCTTATTACTGCCAATTTCCTTTGGGGATACTGTACAGGTTCGCAGCCTACCATTCCACCATCGCGATCCATTCGATCGAATTTTAATTGCCCAATCCATTAATCATGCTTTAGTTTTAGTCAGCCGTGATGAAGTGTTTGATGCTTATGCTGTTCAAAGACTATGGTTATAAACTAGATTATTATCGCCAATGGCATTGACCCGATCGAGCGTAAAAGAGTAAAATAAATTCTAGAGTTAGGCTCAAAAATTTTCCATGCCTCCCGAAGAAATCCTCCTACAATACTGGCGCGAACTTGCCCCCGCCGATCGCGCAAAAGTCCTTCAGTTTACTCAAGCTCTAGCGCTCAAATCTTCACCTGAATTTACCCCCAAAACACAACTCGGTCAAACCTTGTGGAAACTTCGCCAACGGGCGATCGCCAACGGTATGAAACTTCTCAATGAAGTGGAGTTAGAGCAAGAAATTGCCGATCGTCGAGGTGGCTACGGTGTCTGGTAAACTAACTTATCTGGATCTCTATTCCATTTGCAAATACTCCAAAACCAGCAACCGCAAATAGTCTAGCATTCGGATATAAGACCGCATTTGAAGATAGCCCGATCGCGTCTCATCATAAAACTGAGCAATCGCAGAACGATCGAACACCCTGAGCTGATGTAACTCTGCGATCGCTTGCTCGCGATTCTCAACCTCTGCGCGCTCCTCAATCTGACTAGCATAACCGCGAATACTTACTGTTACTAACTCAAGCTCCTCCAGAAAAGAAAAATCTTCCTCGGAACCAAGATACCTCTGAGATATCTCTTTGCGCTCTGATTTAGTGTTTTGATAGTCAACCCTCAACTGTGCCAAAAGTTGCACAATAATATCTTGTTGAATCGCTAATTTGTTCTGAACTTGTGCCATATCGCTATTCCTCATTAATGCCATAAGTCACGATTTTCTCAACACCATACTGGTCAGGTCGCACAATTAAAAACTCATAGCCCTTTCGGTAAACAGCGGCTCCATCCTGCCGATATCCCGTGCGAGGAACTCTTACAGCACCTCTGGTGTTGAAGTTGTGTGCTTTACGCAAATATTTGAGTGGATCAAATCCTTTTCTTTGTGAATAGTCTAACACACTTTGGGCCACAGTTCGATAAGTTCCTCTATCCCATTCAGACAGATATTGCTGTAGTTCGATAACTTCAGTGTTGGAATAGTCTTCAAACAGTCGATCTAAATAAGGATCTACAGATGATTCGTCTGGCATTATCACTCTCATTTCAGAGGATATTATTGATTATAGCTTTATTGGAAAAAGATCGATCGCCTTTTATATCAAATCCACTCTTCATCGGAATGATTCATCTCTCTCATCTCTTCCTCTGTGTTCTCTGCGTACTCTGTGGTTAAATCATTCCGATCCAATCAGAATTGGTATTACCCCTTAACAATCGCCCACTGAGTCACCGGCGCAAGCGGTTTCCAACCCTGAAAAGAACCGATCGCCCCAACTCGCTGAATCCCAATTCTAATTAGTTCCCCGCCATAACGATCGTGCCATTGCAAAACTTTAAACTCGCTCTCAACTGTCACCGCATTAACAACTAATCGGCCGCCTTCACCTAAAGCATTCCAGCAAGTTTCCAGCACAGCTTCTGCGGTGACACCGCCGCCGATGAAAATAGCATTCGGTTGAGGCAAATTTGTCAGGGCTTCTGGCGCTTCTCCCGCGACAATTTGGAGTTCGGGAACGCCGAAAGTCGAGGCATTTTCGGCGATGTATTGCAGTCGAGTTGGGTGGCGTTCGATCGCGATCGCCCTGCACCGAGGATGACTCCGCATCCATTCGATCGCGATCGAGCCGCAGCCCGCACCCACATCCCAAAGCAACTCACCCGGAATCGGTGCTAACGTTGACAGAGTAACGGCTCGAACCTCCCGCTTGGTAAGTTGTCCGTCGTGGCGATAAGCAGCATCCGGCAAACCCGCAGTTCGGGGGAGGATAAGAGTTTGTCGATCGGCTGCAACTGCGATCGCGATCGTGTTCAAATCCGCCAAATCCGCTGCATTCCAGGCTGTTGCTACCCCCTCGATCCGCCGTTCCGCTCCCGACCCCATCCGCTCGAACACGGTCATCAAACTGCTGCCAAACCCCTGCTGTGTTAACATTGTCGCCACAAGACCAGGGGTGTGCCTGTCAGCACTCAACACCAGCAGGCGCGCGCCAGGGGACAAAGCAAGGGCGATCGATGCGATCGGGCGATTTGTCAAACTGAAAGTCTCAACATCCGCCAGCGGCCAACCCAAACGGGCGCAAGCAAGACTAAAAGCCGATGCTGCGGGAATCACAGTCATTTCCGAAATGGGAATCTGGCGCGACAGTGTTACCCCAATTCCGTGACACATCGGATCGCCGCTTGCGATCACGCACACAGACTGTCCCCGGCGACGGAGGATTTGATCGACTGTTGCTTGTAGCGGCGAAGCCCAAAGCAATTGTTCGCGGGTGTCGTCGCTTGGTAGCATTGCGAGGTGACGGGCACCACCAACAACGATTTGAGATCGATCGAGTAGGGTACGGGCGATCGCACTCAATCCCGATAATCCGTCTTCGCCAATCCCCACCACCGAAAGCCATTTGTGCATTGCGCCCTTACTGCTAATTACTACTTATCGATTCTAAAGAATAATATCGGATTTCCATTCATAATTCTTTCTTCTACTTGTTTCATTCCGAGTCTTTCTGCGACTTTTTGCGACTCAATGTTTGGGCGATCGCAACTTGCGACAAGATAGTTAAAGCCAAGTTCATCAAAACCATAATCCAATATTTTGGTTGATGCTTCAGTAGCGTAACCTTTTTTAAGTGCTTTCGGCAGCAGTGCGTAAACTAACTGGGGCTGTGCTTCTTCAAAAAAATACCACAAACCAACAAATCCAATAGTTTCTCGATCGCTCTTAGTTTCGATAAACCACAAACCGAATTGCTTGTCTGCAAACAGCTTTTTGTTTTCGGCAAGCATTTCTTCAACCTTTTGTAGCGACCAGATTTCGCCGTCGCACAGATATCTCCTCACATAGGAATCAGTGAAAATTTTGTGGAGCGTGTTGAGATCGCTCTCCACAATCGGTTTCAAAACTAATCTCTCTGTTTTAAGTATCATGTCGGTTATTTTTTTAGGATAACTTCCCTATATTATTCGATGTTTTTGTGCATCTATTATATTACCATTTGCTGACCGTAATGTTATACTTAGCGATTCTACTTTACAATACCTCTTGCATAAATTTTTGATATGTAAACCACAGATTTAAGGCAGATGAAACACAAAGTAACGCAGATATTTTTAATAAATCTGAGTGAATGAATGCTATTTTATCTGCTGTGAAATCACAAATTTATTCCGAGATACTTTAGCGCAGTCTTCCCACTGTGAAAAAATAATAGCATTTTATTTATCTCTGTGCCACTTTTCTCGGTGGCATACAAAGCTAGAGCGCTAGGCGCACTGGTTCATAAAGTTATAGATACAAAAAAAACCCATATTAAATATGAATAACAAACAGAAGGAATTTATCGGGTTCGGCTGCGTAACTGCGATCGTCCTGTTATTCGGATTCATAGGTATTACGGTATGGGAGTTTAGAGAATTTCTAGGTATATATAATCCCCCTTGCCTTAACTACAATTCTTGGGAAGTAGAGCCTTTAATTGTGGGTCAAACGACTAAGCTAAAAATCGGGAGTACCGACGCCGCTTCAGGGTGTATTCCAGGAGATTCTACGCAGTCCGAGAAACAGTGGGTGTGGTCGTCCGATTATGAAGAAGTCGTCAAAGTTTCCCCAGATGGAACTGTGACGGGTATTGCGCCGGGAAAGTTTGCCGTGTTTGCCAAAAAAGGTGGAGAAACACTCTCTATGTCCGGTATTGTTTACCCGCCTGATTGGACACTTCGGATTCTACCAGAAGTTGCAACCGTCCGCGTGGGCGATCGTATTACCTTTAAAATGATTCTCTCGGATTCAAAGGGGAGATTGCTTCCGCCAGTGACTCATTTCCGATTTTCGACTCCCTACTATCAGCAACCGATACCTGGTGCACCCAGCAAATCTCCCAATCCGGAGCCGTTGCTCGCTCAAACGCAATCAGCGGGGACATTTCAAGCGCTGCGACCTGGAACTGTTACTATTACTGGGGCAATGGGCGATCGCACTAGCGAAGCCAAATTAACTATTAAATAAAAAACAAAAATCCTTCCATTCCTAGGAATCTCCGGCCGCGAATCATTTGAACTGTTGCTGCTTATCCGCTGCTGGTATATGCCTTAGCTTATGTACAACTATGCTTAGACCCTGCGAGCATCCCGCACAGCAAAGTTTCTATATCTCGCTTCGTACTCTCACAGCCAACACTCCTCTAAAACCCAAATTGGGATGCTCCCCATGTTACCGGACTAGATATCACAATAAGTCTCTAAAAAATATATTTTCCCAAACAAAAAGCGCCCCTATTTCTAGGAGCGCTTTTTGTTAATCAAAAACTAAAACTTAGCCATTGATAGAAGGAGCTACCATTGCTACTGGAGTGACTTCACTAGCAGCCAAGTCAAGCGGGAAGTTGTGAGCATTGCGCTCGTGCATTACTTCCATACCCAAGTTAGCGCGGTTGATCACATCAGCCCAAGTATTGATGACACGACCTTGCGAGTCGATAATCGATTGGTTGAAGTTGAAACCGTTCAAGTTGAAAGCCATCGTGGAGATACCCAAAGCGGTAAACCAGATGCCTACTACTGGCCATGCACCTAACAAGAAGTGCAAAGAACGGCTGTTGTTGAAAGAAGCGTATTGGAAAATCAAACGACCGAAGTAGCCGTGGGCTGCAACGATGTTGTAGGTTTCTTCTTCTTGACCGAATTTGTAACCGTAGTTTTGCGATTCGGTTTCGGTTGTTTCACGAACCAAGGAAGAGGTAACTAAAGAACCGTGCATGGCGGAGAACAAGCTACCACCGAAGACACCAGCAACTCCCAACATGTGGAACGGGTGCATCAGGATGTTGTGCTCAGCTTGGAACACGATCATGAAGTTGAATGTACCGGAGATACCCAAAGGCATACCGTCAGAGAACGAACCTTGTCCAATTGGGTAGATCAAGAATACTGCGGTTGCTGCTGCAACTGGTGCAGAGTAAGCGACGCAGATCCAAGGACGCATACCTAAGCGGTAGGACAATTCCCATTCACGACCCATGTAGCAAAATACACCGATCAGGAAGTGGAAAATTACCAATTGGTAAGGGCCGCCGTTGTACAACCACTCGTCTAAGGAAGCTGCTTCCCAGATTGGGTAGAAGTGCAAGCCTATAGCATTAGATGAAGGAACAACAGCACCTGTGATGATGTTGTTACCGTACATTAAGGAACCTGCTACTGGTTCACGGATGCCGTCGATGTCCACTGGAGGAGCAGCGATGAAGGCGATGATGTAGCAGATGGTGGCGCTGAGCAAGGTAGGAATCATCAAGACTCCGAACCAACCGATGTAAATCCGGTTGTCGGTTGATGTGACCCACTCACAAAAGCGTTCCCAGACGTTGGCGCTTTCGCGCTGCTGTAAGGTTGTTGTCATTTGTTTATGATTGCTTTATTTGGTTTTCAATGTTCGTGACGGCTTTGTGTTCCGCCATGTAAATAAACATAAAGCTTTTATTTCAGTTTGTAAAGGCCTTTTAAGCACAGTTTTTGTTATGAAGGTCATAAGCTTCGCTGATAATAAGCCAGAATGCTTGCTGTATGGGGTTTTAAAAAGCAGAGTGCGGATTTTTTGGACGATCGCCCACCAATGAAGAATACTCATAATCTACCGAGGCAACGAGATTCGGGACGGGCGTCAGTGTTAAGATAGATGAAGGGTTGCGATCGCAAACCGCAAAACTCCCATTGACATATATATGTTGTTGCACAAGTCCGATCGATAATTATCCCAAGGAATGTCTCGCACCGTCACCTACAGCCCTGCTTATACTCTGGTTCCCACTTACGAGTGTTTTAACCGCTGCACCTATTGCAATTTTCGGGCAGAACCCCTGCAAAGTCCTTGGCTGACACTCGCACAAGCCGAAAAACAGCTCAAGTTCCTGCAAACTCAAGGTGTAATTGAAATTCTCATCCTCAGCGGCGAGGTACATCCTCAAAGTAAACGGCGAAAAGCTTGGTTGCAGCGGATTTACGATTTGTGCGAACTGGCACTTGCTCTGGGATTTTTGCCGCATACTAATGTGGGGCCGCTCAGCTTTGAGGAGATGGCACTGTTAAAAGAGGTAAATGTATCGATGGGGCTGATGCTAGAACAGCTTGCCCCACATTTATTACAAACGGTTCACCGACACGCACCGAGTAAAGTGCCGGCGCTGCGACTGCAACAGTTAGAATGGGCTGGGGAATTGAAGATTCCGTTTACAACTGGTTTGCTGCTGGGAATTGGGGAAAGTGAGGCAGATTGGATTGAGACATTAGAGGCGATCGCCCGGATTCATTTGCCCTACAATCACATTCAAGAAGTTATCCTACAGCCACACAGTCCGGGAAATCAGCAAAGTTGGGAGGGTGAAGTTTTTGATGCTACAAAAATGCCCGAAGTAATTGCGATCGCCCGCAGCATCTTACCTGATGAAATCAGGCTACAAATTCCCCCCAATTTAGTTGCACAGCCAGACATATTACTTGCTTGTTTAGAAGCAGGTGCTAGAGATTTAGGAGGAATCGGGCCACGGGATGAAGTTAATCCCGATTATCCTCACCTGCAACACCAAACTTTAACAGAAATTTTAGCAGCATCGGGATGGCAACTTGTGCAGCGTTTGCCTGTTTATCCTCAGTATGATAAGTGGCTGCCCCAGACATTGCAAACTGCTGTTCAACAATGGAGAGTCAATCGATTTTAGATTTTAGATTTTAGATTTTAGATTGAAGAATTGAG
>NZ_JAUBTU010000008.1:0-97660 GCF_036705085.1 Microcoleus sp. B6-A1 | reverse complement strand
CCTAGTGATAAATCCGGGGGCTTGTGACCAAATTGCTTGATAGTCAGTCAATCGATTTTAGATTTTAGATTTTAGATTTTAGATTGAAGAATTGAGCCTAGTGATAAATCCGGGGGCTTGTGACCAAATTGCTTGATAGTCAGTCAATCGATTTTAGATTTTAGATTTTAGATGGGTAATTGGTAGCAAGATTCTTTAAATTGCTGCTATAGAGATTTTAAATCAAAGAACCGCCACCATCAATCCAGACTTCAGTACCTGTGATGAAGCTGGAGGAATGTGATACCAGAAATAACACTAATTGGGCGACTTCTTCGCTAGAACCGGCCGTATTATCCGTCAAAGGAATCATGTCTTGAATGGAATCAGGGTCCACTGGAATGCGATCGAGATGGCGCTTAACGGTGCTTTCTTCAATAGCAGTTAGCACCCCGCCCGGACAGATCACATTGACTCGGATTTGGCAGGCTGCGAGTTCTAGCGCCAGCATTTTTGCAAAGGCTACTTGGGCAGCTTTTGAACAAGCGTAGGCCGTGGCACCAACTTTCCTGAAACTTCTGGTGCCATTAATCGATGATGTAATTACAATTGAACCTCCTTGTTTTTTCAGATGAGGAACAGCATACTTAACAGCCAAAAATGTTCCTCTGAGGTTAGTGTTAATTGTCCGATCCCACTCATCGGGTTCTATCTCCTCTATCGGCGACCATACACCGTTAATACCCGCATTTGCAAACAAAATATCAATTCTTTGATATTCATCAAAAATTGTTTGAAACGCTTTTTGCATTTGCCCAGAATCTCCAACATCTGCGGCAATAGCCAGCCCGCAGCCTCCTTCATTGACCAACTGGCGGACGGTTTCTTGCCCCGTTTCCAAAATGTGATCGATAATAGCAACTTTTGCGCCTTCCTTGGCCATTAAAATTGCTGCTGCATGACCAATTCCCGACCCACCGCCGGTAATAACTGCAACTTTTTCTGAAAGTTTCATATTTTTTTAGATAAATATTTTTTTGCGCGATCGCATAGCATAAAAATAATACTCTATAGAGGACTAAAGTCCTCACTACAAACAACTTTCCGTCATCAAAATCATGCAACTTAAAAGTGGTTTAAGGTACTAATTATAGCAGTAAGGTGTGCAGTGCACACCCTACTTTAGGCAGAGGATTACGTCAATTTTAACGTAGTCCTTACGGCTGGGGCACCCAGACCGAAACAGAACCAGCGTTACACCGAAAATCAGCCCAACCATCGTCATTAGTTGTGATTGGTTCTTTGATGTGTTCGGTGATGTCAATATAAGTTCGATTCGGTTGTCCGACTTCCATAAACTTGGTGCCATCGCCTCCGTTACTGAGTACCACAGCCATGCCGCCCGGATGTTCTTCATTTCCGAGTCGGGTCCAGCCAATAGTGTTGGCGTGGTCGAAGTAATCGTACTGATTGCCGTAGGAATAAGTTTGGCGCGCTAACAAAAATTTATCTACCATAAACTGATGTTTGTCTAGCCAAATCTCGTATTCATTGCCATCATTTGCTTTATCCTTATAGTTAGCGCCGTAATAATCCGGGTAAAAAATGCACGGATATCCTTCGCGCCGCAGCAGGATTAAAGCGTAGGCAAGAGGTTTAAACCAAGCCTCGACAACAGATTCTAGGGATTGTAATGGTTGAGAATCATGGTTGTCAACCAAGGTAACGGCGAGGGTTGGTTGCTGTTGGACGAGGGTGTTATCAAAAATGGTTCGCAAGTCGTAGCTATTGCCGGCTTTGCTAGCAGCGTAGAAGTTGTAGTGGAGGGGCGCGTCAAATAAGGAGACTTTACCGTCCGTTGCTTGGATGAAGTAATGCAAAGCTTCCACTTCGTAAGACCAATATTCGCCGACGGCAAATAGGTCGCGTTTGACATAGTTACGAACGTGTTCCAACCATTCTTGGAAAAATTCTGCTTTAACGTGTTTGACGGCATCGAAGCGAAAGCCGTCAACGTTTGTTGTATCGACATACCACTCACCCCAGTATTTTAACTCCCCGCTGACTTCTGGGTTGTCCATATCTAAATCGCAACCCATCAGGTAGTCAAAATTACCTTTTTCTAAGTCTACTCCTTGATCAAATTCTTTGCCTTTTAGCAGGTAAACGGCATGGGTTTCTGTGTTGTAAACGTTGTAATCAATGGCGTCAAAATGCCACCAATGCCACTCCATGCTGGAATATTTTTTGTCGCGGCCGGGGAAGGTAAAATGCGTCCAAGCTTTGATTTTTTGATATTCGCCTACGGTGTCATTCCGGTTGTCGGGATTGAAGGGTGTAGCTTCGGCTTCTTCTTCTGCATCGGCACCTAATTTGTGGTTGAAGACAACATCGGCATAAATCCGAATTCCAGCATCTTGTGCAGCTTTTATCGCGGCCAAATACTCATCTTTTGTGCCGTATTTAGTGCGTACCGACCCTTTTTGGTCGAACTCGCCTAAATCGAATAAGTCGTAGACGCCGTAACCTACATCCATACCGCCGCCCGTTCCTTTATAGGCGGGTGGCAACCAAAGGGATGTAACGCCTATTTTGGCTAAATCTTTTGCAGATTTCGCTAGCTGATTCCACAGGCTGCCGTCGTCGGGGCTGTACCAGTGGAAATACTGCATCATGACGCCATTTAGTTCAGACATATATTTAGTTTTTCCTGTTTTGTTAAATTGCGATCGACATTTATGTTCGTAGCTCGCTAGTTTACGTATGTCTGCAATCTATGGTTAATAAATATCATAAAAGATGGGGTCGCTAAAAAAATCTATCTGCTGATGGATTGACAACAGAATGTAAATTTGATATCAATTTTAAGCACACTAAAAAATATTAATTTAGTGGCGATTGTGCGGCAACTCGCTCAACTCTGGTGTTCCAAGTACCGTCGATCGCCAATTCAAGCAATCTAAATCCCGGCGGGATTTCGTCAACTATAATCGGATGGCTTTTGGGTAAAAGTTGGAGGCAGGTGCTGGGTGTCCCCAAGTAGGTAACTGAGCCCCGCTGTTGTTGAAATTCTTGGTGAATGTGGCCACAAAGAACGATTTTGATTTGAGAATATCGATCGACAATTGCCAAAAATTCATCGGCATTGTGCAGCATCATTCCATCCATGATTTCAGAGTCGATCGGCAAAGGATGATGGTGCAAGGCAATGATAACAGGTCGATCGCCCGTTTGTTGCAGTTGAGAGTCCAGCCAATGCAAGCTTTCTGGGGAAAGCCGCCCGCCGTCGCATCCGGCTTCCACACTCGAAAGCAACAGAAATTGCCAGTTTCCTAGCATCCATGATTTTTCTGGGGAAAGAGGCGACTGATTTAAGATTTCTGCCATAACTGGGATGTTGTCGTGGTTCCCAGGTATCCAGTAGGCGGGTATTCCGAGGGGGGCGATGAGGGAGACGAGGCGCTGGTAGGATTCTGGTGTTTCGTCTTGGGACAAGTCGCCTGTGAGTAGGAGTAAGTCGGGCGGCGGCTGTATCTGTTGCACGCGATCGAGAACTGCTTGAAGGGTGCGGGTTGTTGAGAGGCCTTTCCAAGTACGATCGAGCTCTGCAAACAAGTGAGTGTCGGTGATTTGGGCGACGAGTAGGGGAGAAACTGGTGTCATGGCTGGTGTTGCGGGCGATCGATGTAGTTCTAGAATAGCCTCGGATGGGTTTTGGAGGTGTGGAAAAAAGGGCGATTCCCTAGGGGATAGCTGCGCTTCACGAAATTTTTGACAGGTATGTTAAAATTTTCGAGATTTGGTGTACTATAAGAAAACGTCAAATTTCAGACGTGACGGCGGCATAGCCAAGTGGTAAGGCAGAGGTCTGCAAAACCTCCACCCCCAGTTCAAATCTGGGTGCCGCCTTAATTTTTAGTATTTTTAATAAGTCTTAAATGCTTGTGTGACAAGGTTTTTGGGTTTATTATAGACTGTAAATTGTATTTAAATGTGCATAATTGATTGCGGAAAGTAATGCAAATTTAATGCAATGCAAAAAGTGCTGACCATTAAGACCAGAGTGGGCAGAATAGTGGGAGCTAGCGGACATTAAGAGACCACCTGTTACGGGTGAATGCCATGCTGATCTTGGCGATCGCGTTTGCAAATTCTTTTCGCGATCGCCCGCCAATTTTTGCGCTTATGATTTGCCGCACGCTTGGGCAATTCGGGCGATGAGTTTTGGACTAGATGCAACGCTGGCCGCTAAGCAGATGGGGCATAGCCTCGCGACTCACACGCAGACTTATCATTTGGCTCTTAACGAGCGAGAGCAGCAAGCAGCTTACGATGTGTTATTAGCTCATTACATACAAACCTGAAAGTTAAGTGTTGTAAGTAACCCAAATCTAGTGTTCTATTTATTCTTGATTAAACAAGCGTACTTCCCTTTGATTGCTAGTCCTAATAATTTTGCCAGTTTCTCTGATTGAGGATGTATCAATTCCCCTATTAAAGAAATAGGGAATTCATTCAACTTTGCTTTCGCCTTTTTGTAGTCAGACAATGGAATTTTCATGTTTTCTGAGGATGGATAATGATTCCAACAACCGCTTGCGTGTTTACACGCAATCATTAAATCCCCTCTATCTTTCAAGGAAGTACCACTGTCAACTCCTTTGTAAACAATTAAGGATTCTCCAGCATAAATAATATTTTTGTACCCAAAAGCCATCCCTAGTCCTATTGTTGTTTCTCCCAGCGAGTGCAACGATCTGTCTTCTGCGTAAAAAACGTGTTCAAACTCGGCTATCGCAGATTCATCAAGAGATTTTCTCAACGTGTCTAAAACGTGTGAGAATCCGCTACTTAAGACTAGAAGCCAAGGACAAAGTTGCGGGTTTGCAATATTTGCTGCGCCTAAAATAAGTGTTGAAACTGTCCAGCAATTGTCCCAGAAATGTATAGCCTCAGTCTTCTTGGCCGTACTTGCTACCTGAGCAAAAATAGCTATATATAACAAGGGTATAAGTAGCCCTTGAGACTCCTTTAAAGCGTCTAACAATCTTTGATTGTGAATTTTTGATCCACATTGCCTGTATAATTCGACTGCCTCAACGCCAGACATATCGTAATTAGTTATTAGTCGATTTGTTGCTCGAACCACTTCATGGTCTGTTAAAAAATAGGTCAAATCTTTTTGTATCTTAAGCGCCCCCATCTTTATGCTGTCTAAGCGTTTTTGTGAGTCCTGGAAAACCTGACCAAAACTTGAATCTCGTTGTTCTCTACGTTTTGCTTCGCCCATAATTACTCCTTGCGTGAAATATGCAGAATCAAAGTGTCCACGGTTGTAGACACTTTTTGTTTACTGCTATTTTAGTCTGTTTTTACCTGTTAACTCTTTATTCTCACGGTAAAACTTAGCTCTCGAACGTCATAAATTTCAGACAGTATTAGCTATGCTCATTTTTGCGTTTCCTCTTCCCGGTTAAAACTTCAAAGCTTTGTGGGGCTTTGGCATTGAGTTTTAGGCTTTAACTTCTTTGAAACTCTTAAAAAGTAAAAGTTAATAAGTAAAACTTATGCTCTAAAACCCCCCGCAAAAAGTTTTAAACCTATAAATTTCCCTTATCTATTTTGCGCCTGGATTCGGCTCCTTCGCCGACTGGCTGAGACTAGGCGATGCTCCAGTAAGTAAATATTGGGGTGAGGTTTCCACCAGTTTTGGTGCAAGAATAGCAAGCCATCCTCGCCAAAGCCTTTCGGGGTGAACTGGTTCCCCAAGACCCCAACGACGAGCCTGCCTCCGTATTATTAGAACGGATTCGCGCCGAAAGGGAAAACAGAGAAAACGTTGCCAAAACTGCTAAAAAGCCTGCGGCCAACAAAAAACAACGCAGCAAGAAAGCGCAACCGCAATTAGAACCAAAACCGCAATTATAACCAAAACCGCAATTAGAACCAATTCAGCTAGAATTGCCGCTGTTTGACTAGACATCTCTAGAAAAGCAAGTCTTGAACAAGCATCCTGCGTGTTCCACAATAATTATTGTAGATGTCTATTGACTACGATCGCAAATCGTCGATCAGTTTTTCTATAGCCATACTTTTTGTGGTTTCATCCGCTAGAGAATTAAACACTTTCTGCAAAAGTTCTATAGACGCATTTTTAATAAACCAATCTTCACCCGGATTATCCCCAATATTCAAAAAATACTTTAAACGTTCCTCTATCGCTTCCTTATCTGCTTTATCCAGTTGTCCAACTCGCTTAAGCCAATCCCCTTGCGAGTCTTTAAAACAATTAGCATCAACAGTACATATCTGATGCACTAGAGCGAAGGAATTCTTATCAAGACCATTTGTGCTTGTAGAATTAATCGGATATACAGTTGGCAAACCTTTATAGGTTTCTTGTGAAGTCAACGGAATCAGCGTCAAAGTTTGGATGTATTTAGATTCATCTTGAAATTGGTCACTTGTCCAAACGATATAAGGATGCTCTCCGCGAAAAACCCGACTCGAATTAATCACCTGAGTGCAAGAAATTGTCTGGCACTCAATCTCCCCTGGTTCATTTATGTCATAAATATGATGATGACCGAGTTTGCAACGAAGAGATACTCTATAGGGATTGATAAAATAAATCCAACCTTGACGCGGTTTTTGTCCAGCCACTCGCTCACCCCAATTCACTCATTAACTTTTCTCTTTCTTTGTACAGATTAAGTCTCACCTGTTCCTCTGGTTCGTGGCTATATTTAACCTCAAGCATGGGAGCAGTGCTATAGACATATTCTAGTAACTGATGCAGTTTATCCTCTCCTGCACCCGCCCATTCTCTCCTGATGTTGTCAAGCATCAGCTTCAGACCTAAAGGTAACTTTAAATCATCCACATTACCAGCTCCCTCACCAAGTCTGATGAATATACTTTCTCCCTGAGATTCTTGAACAATCTCTTTGCCATTCATTTGATTTAAAACAGCCTCTATGCCTTCATTCCAAGGCCCATAGTAATAATAACGCCAATCTAAATCAGTAAGCTGCTTGTTTGTCCATTTGACCGCATAAAGATCGGCTAAGTACAAAAACTTGATTAACTGCGTTTTTGTAATATAGCCTTTTGTTGCGTAGACAAAGTATTTGATCAGGTTTTCTAGCATGGCTTTCCTTCTTTGGATTTCAAAAAACTCCCTAATTAATCTTATAATTTGTTCGCTCAATTTAACTTTAGTCTATTATATCATCCAAAGGACAGGTTGGCTATTAAACCATATAAAAAATAGCTAATCCTAACAAATAGAGTGTGTGCGTCCAAGAGTGTACTCTTCAAAAATTGAATTTCCGTCTAAGAAATATTGATCGGGATTATCGCTAGCTTTAATATTTGGTGAACAACTCCATAATAGTTAGGATTTTCTAACCCTTCTAATTCATGTTCGATATCTTCCCAATCCCCTAGCTTGCTTTTCCACTTACCATCCTTTTCTTGTCGGGCTGCGTGCTGTGGCTGGCCGTTATAGGTGTATATTGCTATTTTTTGAAACCCCGGTTCAAGGTCACGATTCTCGCAAGGTTCATATCCAATAGTTTGATAAGCTTGGATAAAAGCTTCCAGCGTTAACTCTCTTGAAACACCATCCGGCCAGTACCCATCAGGGTCTACCGGGTCCCATCTGCATTCCTCTTCGCCAGCAGCAAAAGCAAAACAATTATAATCTACTGTTTCTTCACTTGTTACTTGATATTCAGTAAGCTCTAAGTTAGGAAATCTCAATATTTTTCGGTACTCTAGCTTACCACTCATAACCGTGTTCTTTTCCCCATTGTATCCACGCTAGGGCCATTTGCTTCATCCGGCCGCGCTGTTCGGGTTTTACCGGATTGTCACCAGTAATTGCCCTCAACGCCCAAAACCAATGGTCTGGTTTTTGTTCGAGGTCACGCAAAATCAAGGGGATAACTGGCTGTCCCATGCCGATAATTCTCTGATAAGCCTGGTGCATTGATTTCTGTGTAACTAATGATAGCATCCCCGTCTCGACGCGCCATTCTTCCGCGAACTTCTTAAACTCTGCTTCCAGTTCTACCTTGCTTTTAATCGGGAAGTCATCAGCAGGAATTCCTGAAGGCAACAAATATACTTTTAAAACATCTTTGGCTTTTGATGCCGATTCTAAAAAGCTATTCGGCATCAACAAGTCATTAAGCTTTTGACAAAATCGCTTTTTTTCTTCGGTTGATAAGTTAGAGAGTTCTTCAAATTCATCAACAGCCGCAATAAGCTCATCTGCTAGTTCTTCCACTGTCCAAGCATAAGTTTTCTTTAAAGCGTATATGGGAATAATACTCTCTAGTATATTGACTAAATCATCATGGTTCGTGTTTTCTACCTCTGACTCTACGTTTCTGACTAAATCATCAATAGGCAACCCAGGGACTGTTTTTCTCAACGCAGTCAAAATAGCCTCAAACACTGAGTTGTCCAAGGCTATAATTTTTTCGAGGCCGGATTGATATTGGCGATGTATTTTTAAAGAAGGCATATTAGTTTTCTTGTCTTTGCTAAGAAAAGTTGAATTGAGACTAATTGGCTTACTTATACGTTCATTATAACACCCTTTTGCTCGTAAAGATGTAGGGACACGGCACTGCCGTGTCCCTACCCAATATCTGTAATTCTTACTCAAATTATCACATTTTGCTGATAATTCTTTGCAGGATTTCCACGCCTGATACCGCTTGCCAGCCAAACAGCCCCAAGAGCACAACATTCAGAAAGATGTGAGTGTTTCTCGCCAAATCATTGCCTTTTTGCATCAAAGGAGTCAGCGAGGCTGCGATCGCAATTATTGCCGTCATTCCCAACCCTGCTAGCAAGTGCGGGCCGACAAATAGCTTGCCGTTGTTGATGTAGGTGACGGCCATCCCCCCCACTGCCCCCGTTACCATCAAGGCTAGCAGCAAAGAACCCATCTGGTGATGCTTGATGTTGAATTTGCCCTTAATTAACTCTTTTTTGACTTCGCCTTCGGCACTTCTGGTACGTCGGATTTGCAGGCCGAGATACAAAGCATAAAATGAGATGGCCAGCAGTACCCACATTAAAACTGGGTGGAAGAATTGGCTCCAAACTTTCACTGACTGAGGAATTTCGAGATTCATAGTGTTCTGAGGATTAGCAAACATACTTCATAAAACTTAGCATACCAGTCAGGCCGTCTCATGTGATGGTAAAAATATACGGTATGAGAGACTATTATGCCTGCCACTAAACAAGACGCTGTATTGATTCAAGCCGCCAAGACTGGCAACATTATTCACGTCCAAGCTTTACTCGCTAAGAATGTTAACGCTAACGCCAAAGACTCTGAGGGGACGACGGCTTTGATGTTTGCTGCCCAAAAGGGCTATACGGAAATTGTGCGTATTCTACTAAACAATGACGCTAATGTCAACCAGGTGAGCAGACGTTTTGGGCTAACGGCTTTGATGCTGGCGGCGGCTCACAAACAGGCTGACTCTGTGCGGCTGTTGCTCGCTGCAGGTGCTGATGTTAATGCTAAAAATGATGATGGAAGTACGGCTTTGATGGCGGCTTCTCTGAAGGGCGATATCAATGTTGTGCGGATGTTACTTGATGCTAATGCTGATGTAAATGTACAAGATAAAGATGGAGATTCAGCTCTGAAAATAGCTGCTTTATCGGGTCACGAAGCTGTTGTCAAAGCTTTGGTGGATGCGGGTGCTGTTGCTGACAATTCTATGCTGTTTTTAGCTGTCCGTCAAGGAAGCGCTGAAATTGTGCGAATTTTGCTCAATTGTGGGGCGGATGCTAATGTTAAAAATCTAGAGAGCAAAACTGCTTTGATGCTGGCTGCGACGGCGGGAAATTTGGCTGTTGTCGAGGCGCTGTTGGCTGCTGGTGCTGATGTCGAAGTTCCCGACAAAGACGGCGAAACTGCTTTAACTTTGGCTGCGGATGCCGGCAATACTGATGTGGTGCAAACTTTGCTTGGTGCGGGTGGTAATGCGAATGTGAAAAATGGAGATGGGGGCACGGCTTTGATGGCCGCTGCTGCTGGTGGAAATGCGGCGATCGCCCATATCTTACTCGATGCGGGCGCGGATATCAACGCTAAGGATAAAGATGATGAAACTGCTTTGAATTTTGCCGTGGTTGAAGGCTACGAAGATGTGGTGGAATTGCTCTTAAACCGAGGTGCTAGTGTCGGTTCTAGAAATCGGTTGGGCGATACGCCTTTACTGGTGGCTGCTGTTCACGGCCATAGTGCGATCGTATCGGCTTTGCTGCAAAAAGTAAATTCAAATCGGGCTGATTTTCTGAATGCTAAAAACTTTGGGGAGACGGCTTTGACCCTGGCTACTTTTCACGGACATACCGAGACGGTGAAGGCTTTGCTTGACGGCGGTGCTGATCCGAATATCCCGGCGGATTTGGGGAAAACGGCTTTAATGAAGGCGTGCGATCGCGGTTATATTGCGATCGTCCAATTATTAGTCGAAAAAGGTGCCGATGTCAACTTGCTCGATGATTCGGGCGCAACAGCTTTAATGTGGGCAGCGCATCGGGGTTATCCTGATGCAGTAAAGATTTTAATTGAGGCGGGTTCAGAACTAAACCACAAAAATCCGGGAAATTATACAGCTTTAATGTTGGCTGAGTTTAAGGGTTATTCCAGTGTGGTAAAATTGCTCAAAAGTGCTGGAGCACTGGAGTAAGAATGAAATAGTTTTGAGTAAGGTAATTCTGTCATTCTGAGGGTAGGCTTTGGGAAGTGAAGAATCTCAGATATGGGGACTTACGCATTGTAATGGTGTGGCAATAATTTGAGATTCTTCGCTTCACTCAGAATGACCAAATTACGTGATTAGTGCGTCCCGGACAATGAATTATATCATGTCCGATCGATTAACCATAATATCCCGGTCGGGGCGGGTTTTTGAGATTGTCAATTATTGGCGATTATGGTTGGTGGAACCCGCCCCTACAAAAATCGCGGTAGCTCGACCCGACATGATATTAACCTCAATTTGCTTTACGTACCCAGCCGTTAATAGTAAATCGGCTATCAGCAAAAGCTTTTGAGGGACAGCTAACTCGCAAAACTTCGTGCATATAGCGACTCAGAAAAAATACGATGCTATTATTGCGCGGTTCAACAGTTCTGAATGTCTTATCTGCCACATAGAAATTGTTCTCGATTTTGCTGTCATAAATCTGCAACTCGCCACCTGAAAAAGCCTTGGGTTCTCGATAGAAATAGTAAACGTAAGTAAAAAATCTGGTGGCGGTATCTGGAGAGCCACTATCGTTGTGAAGTTTGTAAAAGTTGTTGTCATTGTGCATGGTTAACTGAGCTTCTATTTCACCAAGCGGAAATGAGGGAATATTTAATTTTTGCAGCACGTCGGGGAGAATTGCTTTGATGCGATTAACCATCAGTTCGGAAAATTCGGGGAACGAGTGGAGTACCATCGAACGGCGGTAATCTTCGGCATTTGTTGAGGTGCTGGTAGTCACAAATTGTGATTCTTTTGCTAAGACATATTTAAGGAGTTTGTTCTTTTCGGCAGGGGTCAAAAAGTTGTCTATTTGGGCGTAGCGAGATATTAAGTCGTCATTTACAGGCGGCGCAGGGGCGGGAATTTCGGCGGGAATTTCGGCGGGAATTTCTACAGGAGTTGCAGGCTGCTGCGGTTGCAGTTGCTGCAAGTAAATTGGGGGTTCTGTGACTAATCCGACTAGGTGTTCGCCGGGAAAAAAAAGGGTGGAACGCCCGTCGTCTATGGGGATTTGAAATAAGGGCGAAAAACTGAGTGTTTGTTGGGTGCGATCGACTAATGTTTTGATCAGGCTGTGCAATAATGGTGTATCAGATTTGAGGGTGACGGTGCATTGATGTCCCCCGGTGAGCAGGATTTTGACTTTTATGTCTTGGGGTTTAATTTGCGGTTGAATTGTGCTAGTCATAGCCGTTAGTTATAGAAGAAGAAGGAAGTTCGGCAACGGATTCTGTAACGGATGTAACGGATGGAGGGATGGGAGAAGAAAGAAGGAAGATGCAAGAAGGAAGATGGAAGAACAAAAATTCAATCATTGCTTGAGGGCGGGCTAGAAGCCCAACCCACAATAGAATTAACTCTTTGTGGAACAGGCATCTTGCCTGTTCATAATAGAGGTGCAAAATGTCATTGCTACGAACTTAATTAATGCAAGAAGTGGCGGATGTCGGTGAAAACCATTGTGATTCCGAGTTGGTTGGCGGCTTCAATGGAATCTCGATCGCGCATACTTCCTCCCGGTTGGACGATCGCAATTATGCCCGCCTCAGCCGCAGTTTTGACTGAATCGTCGAAGGGAAAGAAACCATCGCTAGCCAAAATCGCTCCTTTGCTCTTGTCTCCTGCTTGTTCCAATGCTAGTTTAACCGAACCGACGCGATTCATTTGTCCGGCGCCGACACCGATTGTAGTACGATCGCGCGTCACAACGATCGCATTTGATTTGACGTGTTTCGCTACTTTCCAAGCAAACAGCAATTCTTCCAATTCTGCCGCCGTCGGCTGTTTCTCAGTAACAATCCGCCATTTGCTAGTTTCTTCTACTACATTATCTGAGTCTTGCACCAGCAAACCGCCTGCAATAATTTTAACAGTTTGTGGAGGCCCTTGAGTCAAATCTGGCAAAATTAATACTCGAACTTTCGCCTTTTTTTTGATAATTTCTTCTGCTTCTGGTTCGCACCCCGGCGCGACGATACATTCTAAAAATGTTTGAGTTAACGCCGTTGCGGTAGCAGCATCAATCGGGCGGTTGAGGGCGACAATGCCGCCGAAAGCTGAGACTGAATCGGTGTCGAAGGCTTTTTGATACGCTTCAGAAATAGTTGTTCCCAAGGCTGTGCCGCAAGGATTTGTATGCTTCAGAATAGCGGCGGCGGGTGTGTCGGGGAATTCTACGATCAGCCGCCTTGCTGCTTCTAAATCTACTAAGTTATTGTAGCTTAATTCTTTGCCTTGCAGGATGGTGCTAGTCGTCCAGCCTGTGGGTGTAGTTCCGCTTTGATACCAGGTAGCCGCTTGATGGGGATTTTCCCCGTAGCGCAGAGTTTGCAACTCTTTTCCTGATAAATTAAACTGCTCTGGTAGCGAAGATTCTTCAGCGGATTGGCTGCTGCTGAGATAATTTGCGATCGCGCGATCGTAGTTTGCTGTATGTTTGAAGGTTTCCAGCGCGCTTTTTTGCCTAAACTCTAAGGATGCTTGACCGCCATTTTCCCGCAGTTCTTTTAAATAAGTATTGTACTGTTCTGGGTCGCACAAAACTGTCAAATGAGCGTGGTTTTTGGCGGAAGCTCTCAACATTGCTGGGCCGCCGATATCTATCTGCTCAATTGCGTCTGCTAGAGTAACTCCTGGTTTAGAAATTGTCTCTTCAAATGGATACAGATTCACTACAACTAGATCGATCGCCCGAATTTGATTTGCGGTTAAATCTGCGAGGTCTTCCGGTACATCGCGTCGTGCTAAAATGCCACCGTGGATTCGTGGGTGAAGTGTTTTGACTCGCCCTCCCAAAATTTCGGGAGAACCAGTATATTCCGCAACTTTGGTGACTGGGATGCCTGCTTCTTTGAGGGCCGTTGCTGTCCCGCCACTACTAATTATGTCAAATTCAAATTCTTCTACTAGACTGCGCGCTAAGTCGATTAGTCCGGTTTTATTGGATGTGCTCAGAAGTGCTAGACGTGCCATTGGTTTGAAGTTGCGATCGCAAAAATAGACAGGTTATATTCTATACCAAATCTGGTGGCAGGCACATGATTTGGGAATGGCTAATTATGATTATTTTTAACAAACCAAAGATGAGTTCGCTTATCTTGACGCATATTTTTTGTCAAAACTATATAATATTTTATACTGACCAGTGGCTTCAAAATATTTAGGACTTGCGCGTGGAACTGATTATTTTGTGAGTGCGAGGGGGATTGCAGCCATATCCAGCTTTCACAGTTAGTGTCGCTACGTAAGTGTCAATGTTGTTGAAATTACTTAATAAAACTTAATAGATAATTATAGGGCGATCGCTCTTGAATTTTAACGATGTTTTATGATGAATTCTAAAAGTAATGTGCTAGCATCGGGTGTAAATTGCTCTCTCCCTAAACTTCCCGGAAAGTTGGGCGATCGCAACACCTTAATCTAAACAATAATTTGGTAGGTTTGACATATGTTTTTTCAAGAATCCGATCCCGAAAATAAACTCAGTAATATTAGCAGGAACCATAAAAAAACTGCTCCCAATCTGACCAATAGAACAGGCTACCAACAGATTTCCCAAAAAAGAGGCCAGAATTCGACCGAGGCCAACATTTCCGAAGCTTATAGTGTTAGTTTGTGCGAATTGCAGCAGATGGAGCGAGCAATGGAACAGCTAAAGCAGGATTTGAAAGCTAGCGAATCTCGGTTTCGGAATGTGATCGAAAAAAATGCCGACGGCATCGCAATCGTTAACAAGCGAGGACTTGTTTGTTTTGCCAACCAGTCAGCAGAAGCGCTGTTTAACTGCAAAGCAGAGGAACTTCTAGGGCAAGCATTTTTTGGCAATTTAGTAGTAGAAGTTTCAGCTTGCGACCTTGAGATGGCGACGGATATTATTCCCCAAGTTGGAAAAACGGAAGCACCAGGAACTCGCGTCGTGCAAACAGAAGTTGAAGCTATTCGCAAGCAAAAAGCAAATGCTGTAGTAGAAATGCGGGTTGTGGAAACGGAATGGGATGGAGAAATGGCTTATTTAGCTACGCTGCGGGACATTACCGATCGCAAGCGCGCAGAAGAAATGCTTTGGTTGTACGATCGAGCTATAGCAGCTACTAGCACCGGAGTTACGATTTCTGACGCCACTGACCCCGAACATCCAATTATTTATTGCAATCCCGCATTTGAAAGCATGACAGGTTATCGGCGGCAGGAAATTATCGGAAAAAACGGCCGATTTTTGCACGGAAGCGATACCGATCCGGCGGCAGTAGAAATAATTCGCCAAGCCTTGCAAACAGAAAGCGAATGCAAGGTAATATTAAAGAATTACCGCAAAGACGGAACCGCTTTCTGGAATTGTTTCTCCATATCTCCTGTGCGCGATCGAATGGGAAAATTAACTCATTTTATTGGCGTACAGAGAGACATCACTGAGCGCAAACAAGCCGAAGAAGCCTTGCATAATTCCGAAGCACAAAGCAGAGAACAAGCCGCTCAACTAGCAGCCACACTTGAGCAACTCAAAGCCACTAATTCCCAATTAGTTCAAAGCGAAAAAATGTCTAGTTTGGGATTGCTACTTGCCGGGGTCGCTCACGAAATTAACAACCCAGTCAGCTTCATTTACGGCAATCTCGCTCATCTCACAAATTATACTCAAGACTTGTTTTACCACCTCCAACTTTATCAACAGCACTATCCTAATCCAGTCGCCGAAATTCAAGAGGAAAGAGAAAAAAAAGATCTCGATTTTTTAGCTGAAGATTTACCTAAAATACTGTCTTCAATGAGCGTTGGTGTCGAGCGGATTTGCCAGATTGTGCAGTCGCTGCGGAACTTCTCGCGCCATGACGATTCACAGATGAAACCCGTTAACCTCCACGAAGGTATTGACAGCACGCTGTTAATTCTCAATCACCGTTTGAAAGGGAACGGAGAAAAGCAGCCAATTCAAATTGTAAAACACTACGGAAAATTGCCGAATGTTGAGTGTTTTGCTGGGCCCATCAATCAAGTTTTTATGAATATTCTCAGCAATGCGATCGATGCTTTAGAAGATGCCAACAGTAGGCAAACTTGTCGAGAAATGCTAGAAAATCCCAGCCAGATTAGGATTGGTACGGAAGTAGTCGGCAATTTTGTAGAAATTAAAATTGCCGACAACGGCCCGGGAATAACTGAGGAAGTCAAACAGCAGATATTCGATACATTTTTTACTACCAAGCCCATTGGCAAAGGCACGGGAATGGGTTTGTCAATTAGCTATCAAATTATTGTAGAAAGACACAAAGGCGAATTATCTTGTAATTCGGAATTGGGCAAGGGCACGGAATTTATTATCAGAATTCCGATCGCACATTAGCGCGGAATGTGCAATCTGCAGCTTACCAACTTGATATATAGGCAAACAAGCGAGCGGGACTCGCACTCCTACAAAACGAGAAAAATCGCTTTTTCTCGTTCCCAGACTCTGGCTGGGAACGCATACTTAGGGGCTCTGCCTCCCCATTGTAAAGAGAATTATAGGGTACTTTTCGGCTCACCTTACCCGCATAAAAAGCGAATTAAAAAACCTCTGCACCCTCCAACTTCTTAAAAGTTTCAACCTTAGCCCTCGCGGCTTCCCCGCAAGTCTTCGGTGTCGGAAACATCTTCCCAGGATTCGCCAAACCTTTCGGATTAAACACCTGACGCACCCACTGCATCGTCTCCAAATCAACCTCCGAAAACATATCCGGCATAAAACACTTCTTGTCAGCACCGATGCCGTGTTCCCCCGAAAGACTTCCGCCAACTTTCACACAAAGCCTGAGAATTTCCCCGCCCAATTCTTCCACCTTTTCCAGCGCACCTTTTACCGCGTTATCGTACAGAATCAGCGGGTGCAAATTTCCGTCTCCCGCGTGAAAAACATTGGCAATTCGATAACCGTATTTCTCGCTCAAACCCTCAATTTCTTTCAAAACATAAGCCATTTGCGTTCGCGGAATTACGCCGTCTTGCACGTAATAATCCGGGCTGAGATGACCCGCCGCCGCAAAAGCAGCTTTCCGCCCTTTCCAAATTTTTAGGCGCGTTTCCGGGTCAGTTGCCGTGGTGATATTTCGTGCTCCGTTATGCTTGCAAATATCAGCAATCCGCTGTTTGTTTGTGGCAACTTCCACTTCTAAACCGTCGATTTCTACGAGGAGAATTGCCGCCGCATCGCGGGGATAACATCCAGTTGCCACCACATCTTCCACAGCATTGATGCTGATGTTATCCATGATTTCCATGCCGCCGGGAATAATGCCAGCGCTGATAATATCGGAAACTGATTCGCCCGCTGCTTCTATACTGGAAAAATCCGCTAGGAGAACGCAAATCGATTCTGGCGCTTTGAGAATTCGCAAAGTAACTTCTGTAGCGATTCCTAAAGTGCCTTCGGAACCGACAAATACACCAGTTAAATCGTAACCGGGCATTTCGGGAATTTCGCCACCGACATCGACAATAGAACCGTCGGGAAGTACCAATTTTAATCCTAAAACGTGATTCGTTGTGACTCCGTATTTGAGGCAGTGAACGCCGCCCGAATTTTCGGCAACGTTGCCGCCAATCGAACAAATAATTTGACTGGAAGGATCAGGCGCGTAGTAGAAACCCGCGCCGCTAACTGCTTGCGTTACCCAGTTATTAATTACTCCCGGTTGCACGACTACTTGCTGATTTTCTAAGTCTACTTTCAGGATTTTTCGCATCAGGGCAGTAACAATCAGCACGCAGTTTTCTACAGGCAAAGCGCCGCCGGAAAGGCCGGTGCCTGCGCCTCTAGCCACCCAGGGAATTGAGTTGCGATCGCATATTTTGACCAATTGCGCCACTTCCTCCGTAGTTCGAGGCAATACCACCACGGCGGGGCGCTGGCGGTAGCTGGCGAGTCCGTCGCACTCGTAGACAATCAATTCTTCGCGGCGCTGCACCACCCCATTTTTGCCGACTACAGCCTCGAATTCTTTAATAACGGGTTTCCAGTTGCGTTCTGTTTCTATTGCTATCATAAAAAATACTCGGTAAGTGGGAAACGAGCGCGACTTCAGTCCTGAGAGGAAAACGACGCGGCGATTTCAATCGCCTTGAATCCCCTTTCGGGGTAGGGGAGGGAATTTAATATAACCTCCCCTATTTTTGAGGGTATTTCTACCCTCCTCCCTTGCGGGGTAATGTTAGCTTCGCCAAGGTTATAGAGGCTTGTTAAGCTGGCAGCACTGTCTCAGGGACTTTAAGACTGTTTAACTACCAGCGACAGAGCGAGGGACTAGCTTCGCATCCCAGGGTGTCGTGACCTTAATAACGTAGCCCGCGAAGGGCTTAGGCTGGTCAGTACAGCTTGATTCGATTTCTCTTACAAGCTCAGTGGCTTAAGCCCTGAGTTACTGACTAGTGAATTTAATTAGGGAACTATCAATAATATTGTGGCAAGTTTTACTATTTTTGTGCAATTATTTTTTTAAGGGTTGCAATATTGACACAGGGAAGGATCGGCAGTCTCTCGACCGTCTGGAAATAGTTTTTCTTTAGTATAACCGCAGTTTTTGCATTTATAGATTGCCGATCGCGCTAGCTGAGTCGGAAAATAGCAAAGTTCGCAGGGCAATCCGATTTTCGTCTCAGCAATATCGAATCCCGGCCAACCGCACTCCGGGCAGAATTGCTTGAATTTTTTAACTAAATCGAGAGTTGCATTTTCGATGTTTTTCATCCGAGTTGGATTGTACATCGCCCGCATATCTGTTTCGATGTGAACTCGGCCGGTTGACGATTTTTTTAAGCCTGCTGTCACAGCGTCAAAAAATTGTTTTTCTGTCCTAATGCCCTTGACAATTTCGCCGTTACCGAGTGCAGCGTCGCCAACTATAACCACCAGTGCGTGATCGGGAAATCCAGCTTTTTTAGCAAAATCATCTGCTTCTTCTATACTGGAAACTAACTCGTGACTGTAGTTAGTTTCAACGGAGAAAGAGTCGCCGATTAGTTCTAAATTGTTGGCTCTATCTAATAAAATTACTATTTCTCTGTTAGCTGGCAGATACGGGAGCATTGGGTGAGGGCCGAAAGTACCTTCGCTGGCAAAGGCAAGAGTTTCGCCCGCAATTTCTAGGGCTTTTTGTGCTTTATGGCGAGCCGCTTCTATTTGTGTTCCTAAGCGTTTAACTTCTCTGGTGAAGGTGCCGAATGCGTCAGTGTCAAGCGCCGCAGGTACTAGGATATTTACGCCAAATTCTCGTTCCAAAACGGGAGCCATCACCCGTTCTTTTTGGTGCATGGTAGCAAGAATTGCGGTGCGATCGCTCAATAATTGATTGGGATTCACAGGCTCAGAAATATTAGACATACAGCAGCATCATTTTAGGAAAAAAACTCACATATACCCTTTCCACCGCCCCACACCCGATAGAAACCCTGACTTAACTTCCGAGTAAAAATTTTAGACCCCAGTTAAATATTCATGATATTCACCTGTGGACTTAATTTAAAATTCTTCAATCGTCAATCTAAAATCTAAAATCTAAAATCGTATTAGTTGCCTCCAGTTACTCCCCCAGCTTGACCTCTGAGTACAAAAATTACTCCTGTCATAATTAGCCCCACGCCTACCAACCGCAGCGGAGGCAAAGGCTCGTGAAATATCAGTTTGCCGCCTAAAACAGTAAACAGGTAACTAATTGACAGTAAAGGCGAGACTATGCTAAGGTTTGCCCGCGACAAAACTACTATAAAGCCGATCGAAGAAATTGCATACAAAGAAAGACCGCCTACTATCAACGGCTGAGTAGCCATTGCTATAATTTTTTCTATTAAATTAGCAGCGCCAATGGGCCCTAATATTTTAGCTCCTGCCTTCAGACTAAATTGACCTGCGACGCCGCACAATATTGCAGCAAGCAATAACATAAAAACGCTTCTATTCATAAATTTACTAACCTATAGTACAATCAAAACTTGCCGTCCCCAAAAACCTGAAAAACTTTAATTAAGTTTTGTTAGGTTTTATTCACCACTAATATTTTAAGCAGAGATACGGGAAAATCAAGTATGGTCGATCGCGATCGAGAGTGGAACAAATATATGCCAGAACAGACCAACCCAAGCGGAGAATATACTCTAGAACTATCGATAGTCATGCCTTGTCTGAACGAGGCAGAAACTTTAGAAATCTGCATCGAGAAGGCACAGAAGTCCCTGCGCGAACTTGATATTGCCGGCGAGGTCATCATAGCAGACAACGGCAGCACTGACGGTTCTCAAGATATCGCTACCAGAATGGGGGCCCGAGTCGTACCCGTAGTGGCCAAAGGCTACGGCAGCGCCCTTATGGGAGGCATCATGGCAGCGCGCGGAGTTTATATTATCATGGGCGATGCTGACGACAGCTACGACTTTTCCAACCTCGGCCATTTTGTGGAAAAATTGCGGGGAGGGTACGATTTAGTTATGGGAAACCGCTTTCAAGGGGGCATCAAACCGGGGGCAATGCCGCCACTGCACCAATATTTTGGAAATCCGGCGCTGACATGGATTGGGCAGCTATTCTTTTCAAGTCCCGCCGGCGATTTTAACTGCGGGTTGCGGGGTTTCAGGAGAGAGTCAATTTTGAAACTCGACTTGCAAACAACGGGGATGGAATTTGCTGGCGAAATGGTGGTCAAAGCCTCTATCTACAAGCTTCGAGTCACTGAAGTTCCCACCGTACTCTCTCCCGACGGCCGCAGCCGTCCGCCACACCTGCGAACTTGGCGAGATGGCTGGCGGAACCTGCGATTTATGCTGCTTTACAGTCCCCGGTGGCTATTTCTGTATCCGGGTACTGCGCTGATGATTTGGGGTCTAATTATCGTGGTTTGGCTGTTACCCGGTACTCAAAAGATTGGGAGTATCAGCTTTGATGTACACACACTGCTGTATGGTGCGATCGCAATTATCATCGGTTTTCAAGCAGTAACTTTCGCTTTTTTCACCAAGATTTTTGCCATCAGCGAGAAACTCCTGCCCGAAGACGCCAAACTCAACAAAATATTTCGCAATGTCACCCTAGAGACAGGATTGATTGTCGGAGTCACGCTGATATTAATCGGAATAGTTGGCTCGTTTTTGTCATTGAGTATCTGGAGCGAAACAGCTTTCGGTACTTTAGACCCTTTTAAAACTCTGCGTTTAGTTATTCCCTCCCTCACTTGCCTGACCGTCGGTTTGCAGATGGTTTTGTCCAGCTTTTTTCTCAGTGTACTGAGCTTGAAGCGCAGATGATAACATCAAAGTTACTCGCAACATTCCTCAAAACTAAACTGCCATGCAGGGGAAGCTGAGGGCGATCGCAATGCAGGCAAGATCGGGGCCCCAGGAGCTAAATTTGCGACTATCTGGTAGAATCCCACAAGTAGCTTTAATGCTCAAAAGAGTTAGAATAGTAGAGATAAAGAATATGTGATATTAGCTATGCAGCGAATATTTGAGGCTATATTGAAGGGAAACCTTTTAGAATGGGCTAATGAGGTTCCAAGACAAGGCGATCGCCTTGTCAGAGTTTACGTTACTTTACAAGAAGAGCGATCGACTTTAAGTGCGGAGTTTCGCCGTCAGAGAATAGTTGAAATATTGGAAAAAATTGCAGCAAATAAGGTCTTTGCTGATATTAGCGATCCAGTGGAATGGCAGCGAGATTTGCGTCAAGACCGTCCACTTCCAGGTAGGGATGAATAATGAATGCTGCTAGATAGTGATATTATTATCTACGCTTCCCAGCCAGAAAACTCGCAGATTAGGCATTTTATTGGCGAAAATGACATAGTTGTATCGGCAATAAGTTACCTTGAAGTCTTGGGTTATCATGGGCTAACTGAAGAGTATAGATTGTACTTTGAGGAATTCTTTGGTGTGCTGGAGGTTATACCAATTTCTAACGCTGTACTCGATCGCGCAGTGCTGTTGCGACAGATAAGGATAATGACACTTGGGGAGGCTATTATTGCGGCAACAGCTTTGGTATATGGCAGAACTTTAGTAACAAGAAATATAGGGGGTTTTCGGTGGATTGCTGAACTCACACTGATTAACCCGTTTGAGGTTTAAGAAAGATGGGCGATCGCACTTTGGGGAAGATAAGGGCGATCGTACATTTATTTATTCACTGCTTTTTACATGATGTTCAACATAAGAGCGCAGCACAGCGTTCATTAGAGATTGATAGCCTTTTCCTTGGCTTTTAAACCAATCTAATACATCGCTATCAACTCTTAAAGAAATAGCTTGTTTTGTCAGTGGTGTTACGAGTTTTGCTTTTGCCCAAAAATTCGCATCTAATTCAGGAATATCAGAGGTATCGATCGCAGATTCTGGAATATTTTCTAATTCTTCAAGTCGTTTGCGCGAGATAGTCATAGTAGGTATTTTTTTCTTGACGAGTGGCTTTTCTTGCAGAGATGATGCGGATAGCTCCATTTCTTTCAGTATGCGCTACGGTAACGATAACGACACCTTGTATGGCACCAATACTGATTTCTCGGATTTCTCCGTAGTCGAAACGCTCATCAATGGCATTAAAAACGATTCCGTCAAAGATTTCTTGAGCTTCTTCAAAGCTAATGCCATGTTTTTTGAGGTTTTGGGCGTTTTTATTTTCATCCCATTCAAACTGCATGATTGTGTATATACAAAACGTATCTACTTATAATATAGCATAACCTGATCGCACTTTGGGGAAATAAGGGCGATCGCACTTCCCTCGATCCTAAATTGCTATAATGACAATCAGCCCAAAAATCTCAACATAAAGCCTATGTCTACTTATAGCGAGGTACTGAGTCAGGCTCAAAATCTCACTCCTGACGAGCAACAGCAGCTTTTAGAAGTATTGTCAGCATTGATGCGCGATCGGGTAACAACCCAGACTCAGGGTAAACGATCGTCCATTGATGCAGCACTGATTGAAATGGTACAAGATCCAGAGTATCAAGCTCAAGTGCTACAGATGGAGGCTGAGTTTGCGGTAGCGAGTTGGGAAGCCTTGCAATTGGGAGAATCTTCTGTATGAACCGGGGAGAAGTCTATGATGCTAGGGAATGAAGATTTAATAACATCAGCGATGTATAATAAATAAATGAGTGAATATGAATAGGTTTATGTTTCGGTAGAGATGCCAAATATTATACCTACTTGGTTCTTCTTATGTCGCCCATAATTTTTTGATTTAAATCATTTCTTACTAACTTAATTTATGTGTTACTCAGACGAAATTACTGATTTAATGCGAAAACATCATCAGTCTTTATCTGAAAAAGATCAAAGAAAATATGCAGCGATAGAAGCCGTAAAACTTGGTCGTGGTGGAATTATTTACATAGCCCGAGTTTTGGGAGTAGACAGGAATACAATAGCCAAGGGAATTAAGGAATTAAAAAATGAATCAGACACTACTTTTAATCAACAGAGAATTCGCCGACGTGGAGGAGGAAGAAAAACTAGGGAGTCTGAGATACCTGATTTAAATGAGCGTTTTTTAGAAGTCTTAAAAAACTACACAGCCGGAGATCCAATGTCGGAAAAAATTAAATGGACAAATCTTACCCAGCAACAAATAGTTGAAGGTCTGAAGGCTCAGGAAACAATAGTCAGTACAACAGTTGTTAAGAAACTGTTAAAAAAACATGGATATGTGAAACGTCAAGCTCAAAAAAAACAAACAACCGGAGTAACAAAGAATCGTAATGAACAATTTAAAAATCTGGCAAGAATTACGGCAGAGTATGAGTTAAAGGGAAATCCAATTGTTAGTATGGACACGAAAAAGAAGGAATTTATTGGAAATTTATATCGAGCAGGAAGTCTATATACTACGGAAGCTATTACGACATTTGACCATGATTTTTGGAGTTTGGCTGACGGAAAAGTAGTACCTCATGGAATTTATGATCTGCAACATAACCGAGGATATTTAAACCTGGGAATCAGTAAAGACACGAGCGAATTTGCTTGTGAATCGATTAAATTATGGTGGGTTAATTACGGAAAATTTATCTACCCTCAAGCCGATTCAATTTTGATAAAATGCGATGGCGGTGGCAGTAATAATTCTAATCATCATATCTTTAAATCGGATTTACAAAAATTAGTTGATGAGCTAGGAATAGAGATTAGAATCGCACACTATCCTCCCTATACATCGAAGTATAATCCGATTGAACATCGTTTGTTTCCTCACGTAACCAGAGCCTGTCAAGGAGTAATTTTTACCAGTCTTGAGTTAGTGAAAAAACTCATGGCAAAAACTCATACTAAAACCGGGCTTTCTGTGGTAGTAAATGTGAGCGATAAAATTTATGAAACTGGTCGAAAAGTAGCTAAGGGATTTAAAGAAACAATGAAAATTATTTTTGATGAATATCTACCAAAATGGAATTATCGTGCAGTTCCGACTATTTAGCAGACGCTAAAGTTATTAAATTTTCATTCCTAGACTTGAACCTGTTGAGGGTTCTGAACAAGGAGGAACCCGTCCTGTTATCATCGTTAGTCGAGCTACAATCAATACATATAGCCCTGTAGTTTTGGCTATTCCCTGCACTACTTATCAAACTGGTAAACGAGTTTATCCCACTCAGGTATTAATTAAAGCTCCCGACGGTGGATTAACCAATGATTCTATCGCTATGGCAGATCAAGTACGGGTATGATCTAAATCTCGTTTATTGAGTTTACGAGGAATGCTTAGTGATCAAGCAATACTTCTGCTGAATCAAGCTCTATTAATTGCGTTGGATTTGCCTGGTCAAGTTTAATTGCACTTGAGGAAGAGATGGGCGATCGCACGAGCGAAATTTCAGACTATCTGGTATAATCAAACAGCCAGCTCTAATAATTTTCAATAGCTATGAACTATGAAAACTCAAGAACTTCGCCAGAATCTTAAGCAATCCATAGATCGCTTATCTCCTGAACGGCTGATAGTTGTGGCTGATTTCTTAGCTTATTTATCAGAACGTGAAAGCAATGAAGCTACGGTGGAATTATTAAAAATTCCCGGTTTTCTTGAAGTATTTAATAAAGCCAAAAAAGATGTAGCAGCAGGTAAGGTGACGACCGTTGAGCAACTCAAACGAAAATACTGATGAAAGTCTAAAGTTTTATTCAGTCGTTCTTAGCTTTGATGCTCAGGAGTTTTTTGAAGAAGCATCAGCTTCTTTACAACGCAAGCTAGATAGATGTTTTGAGATGTTGAAAACTGACCCTCGCAGTCATCCAAATATTAAGCAACTCAAAGGCGAATTAGCTGGATACTATCGCTATCGCGTTGGAGATTATCGGGTTGTTTATGACATTGATGATGAGCAAAAGCGTGTGGTTGTGACTGTTATTGCTCATCGTCGTGAAGTGTATTAGGGGGCACTTGGGGAAGAAACGGGCGATCGAACTTTGAGAATAAAAGGGCGATCGCTTTTCCCATAATTTTAAATTGAGATATAATAGATAGCAAGCAAAAAAATCAACGAAATTTAGTGTAAGTTAAGATAGCCTATGTTGACTCTTGAACAGATAGAAAATGCGATTCTCCAACTTCCGCCCAACAAGATTGGAGAGTTGTTAGAGTGGTTTATAAATTTGGATTACCAACGATGGGATGTTCAGTTAGAGAAAGATATTGCTGAGGGTAAACTAGATGCTTTAGCAGCAGAGGCGATCGCAGATTTTGAGAGTGGTAACTATCGAGAGATTTAATGCACTACACTACTCGAAAATTTTGGGATTGTTACAATGCTTTGCCATCAAATGTACAAGCTACAGCAGATCAGTGTTATGAGTTGCTGAAGGCAGATCCGTCTCATCCTTCTTTGCATTTTAAGAAGGTTGGTAATTATTGGTCTGTAAGGGCCGGACAAGCTTATCGGGCGTTGGGTATTGAAATTAAAACAGGTATTTTGTGGTTTTGGATTGGTACTCACGCAGAGTACGATCGGCTGATAGGAAAATAAGGGCGATCGCGCTTTGGGAAAATAAGGGCGATCGTACTTTTGGAAGATAAGGGCGATCGCACTTCGGGAAGATAAGGGCGATCGCTTTCGATTTCACCTTCATCCAGAAATATTAAGGGGTCTTTAGTCTGACCGATGGGATACCATAGTTCACTAGCAGGTAGTCTCTATCCACGACTTCATAATTCCGTAAAATTACTTATTGACAATTAGTTAACTTCAGTGTTACCTTAATAATGAAAATTAAACAATTAATTATATGGGTAAAACATTTATTTTGACTTTTGTAACCCTGGCAGCCACTTGGCTAGCTTTTTTTCTTTTTGGATCAATGACTGGGTTTTCTCTAGGTTTCTGGGGGATATGAGCAAAAAACTATCTTATGTTGGAGTAGCTATTGTATGGATTGCTTTATTGTGGTTGCTTCCGCTTGGTCAAGCCCAAGCTGCTCCTAGCATAGTAAGAAAAACAACTGAATCAATAAGAAGTGAAACTAGGTTCCAAGAAACTTTAGGGCCCCGCCAAAGTGAAAAATTATATAGGGGAGTTGACAAAAAAAGTAATGATAAATATCCTAAAGTAGAATATTATGATACTCATTTTGAATCTTACGATCCTGATATAATGAAAGATGCTTATTTTAGAGGTGAAAGATTAGGTTATAAAATAGGAAAAACTTTGAGAGAACTAACAATAGAAAAAAAATAGTGTATTTTTATGATATTGACATTCACCCAAGCTGATATTGTTAACATATTGCTATTCTTTTTAGCTTCAATAGGATCTTCTATTTATGTTATCAAAAATCCCAAGGTTAATTTTCTTGATTTTAACAAAGAGCCAAATCTTTTAGATAATTCAGTGAATCAAGAAGAAAACTCTGACCAAGAAAACAGCAGTTCAGAAATTTTAGAAGTTGCAGAAAAGCAACATATTAATACTACTAACCAGTCAGATCAAGAAATATCCAAGATATCACTAGAGACAATTCTTAAAAAGGCATTACCAGTATTTTTCTCTTTCGTGGTAATATATCTCTTGTATAAATTTTTTTCCGCCTATCCTCTAACTGATTTTTTATTCTCTCTCTAAACTCTCTGATTGCCGAGTTCACTAGCTCAACTCCCTTGTCAGCTTAATAATAGGGTTGAAGTTGAGGGTGAGGGTAGTCATAGCAATATTTTATCCTTACTTCAACTACGCAAACATCAATCTACCTTTCGGTTGAGGGACAATTCGCCCTAATTCCTGAGCAGTCTCAATCCACTCCTGGGGATCGCTTGGAAATCGCTTTTTATTCGATGCAATAGAACAGGAAAAGATAACTTTGTTTAGTTTGAATTCAGTGGTGAAACAGTATGTAAAAACTCAGTCTTCTTAGTCCGCGCAGGCGGACTTTGTTCGTGTAGTTGCGGTTTCAACCGCCGTCTTTATTCGATCGAATAAATTCGATCGTATTTCATAAAGCGGGTAACAAACCCAGAATTAATTTAAGTGCGATCGCACCCATTCCCGAAACTCTCTAAGTCTCGCATTCTCTCCCTTTTCTGAGTCTAGGTGCATAAACTGTGCGAGTTCTTTGACAGGAAACGAGCCAAATGCCAAACTGGTTTCCGATTCGACATAACTCGTATCATTTAAAATATTAATTATTAGTTTCCCCTTCTTCCAAACCCAAACCTCCGGCACTTTAAGTTCCGCATAAACCGCCATTTTATGGATAGATGAGCTAGTCAAATCAATTTCCACAGCTAAGTCGGGCGGCGGGTCATTTTTGAGATCGATAGTTAACTTTCCCCGCATTAAAGCTTCATTTTGGATATAAAAACATTCATCAGCTTCGTTGCCCGCTTTTTTCGGTTCCGAACGCCAAGTAGATGATTTTAATCCGAGAATTTCAATCCCAATTTCCTCAGAAAGCGCTACAATTAATCGTCCGAGAGTCCAGCTATACCTCTCATGTTCTGGTAAAGGTACCATTAGTTCTAAAGTCCCTTGGTAGTAAGTCATGCGCGGCGTTGAACGTTCCGCAAATATTTCTAACAAGTGTTCGTAGGTTTCCCAACTGATATCATGTAAAACCAGGTGAGAACCTGCAAGCTCTTCTTTACTGTACGCCAGGGTTTGAACCATTGCAAATACTCCACGAGAACTTTAACTCTATTTTACTCTATTGAACATTGGACAGGTGCGATTCCCTGCAGGATAGCTTCGCACGCGCGTACATTACCAGATTGATTCAAGATTCAAAATAAATCCGGGGAGAACATCTTCACCTGATACATTTGCTGGAGATTCTAGCACTTCAACTTCTTGATTCAGACGGTAAATTTCTACTTGCCGCGATTTGCGATTAATTAACCAACCTAAAACAGCACCGTTATCTCGATATTCTTTCATCTTATCCTGAGTTTCTTTCAAACTATCGCTGGGAGACATTAACTCAACGACAAAATCAGGACAAAGGGGGGGAAATTTCTTTTGTTGTTCAGAAGTTAGTGCATTCCAGCGTTCTAATTTTACCCAAGAAGCGTCAGGAGAGCGATCGGCCCCATTGGGAAGTTTGAATCCGGTTGAGGAATCAAACACTTTACCCAATTTATGTGACTCATTCCAAATCCAAATCTGTGCTGTTAATCCTGCATTGCTGTTTCCCGTCTCTCCTCCTGCTGGTGACATGATAATTAATTCTCCTTTCGCTGTGCGTTCCAATCTAATATTTTCATTCTCCTGACAGAGTTGAAAAAACTGATCGTCTGTTAGCTTAATAATTGGATTGAGGTTGAGGGTGAGGGTAGTCATAGCGGTATTTTATCGTGGCTAAACGACCTTTATTAAGGATTGTAGCATATTGAGTGAGTTGTGAGGGCGATCGCTTCCTACTCATCAAAACCCTCCCAAAAATATAAGGACACAGCAATGCTGTGTCCCTACAGATTAAAGGCGAGCGTCCGAAATTAGGAGGTTTATTCTACTCCCTCAATCCGGTCTTCCACCTCCTGATACAACTCACGCAAGCGATCCAAATTGTTCTCCGAAGTCTCCCAATAACCCCGGCCATTCACCTCAAGCAAAGTGCTGACAATCTTGCGGAAAGAATGAGGATTTAAGTTAAGCAAACGCTTCTGCATCTCCTCATCTTGGATAAACGTAGTGTTGACATCCTCATACACCCAATTATCCACAGCGCCCGCCGTCGCACTCCATCCAGTCGTATTCACCAGACGCTTAGAAATCTCCCGCACGCCTTCATAACCGTGCGACAACATCCCCTCGTACCACTTCGGATTCAGCAGCTTAGTCCGCGAATCTAAACGCACGGTTTCTGATAGCGTCCGCACCTGCGCGTTGGCTGTGGTTGTATCAGCAACAAAGGATGCCGGTTTCTTCCCATCTGCGCGCAAACTGCCGATCAATTTAGTCGGATCGGAGTCGAAATAGTGCGACACGTCGGTTAGGGAAATCTCAGCAGAATCCAAGTTTTGGAAGGTGACTTCCGCAGTTTTTAAGGATGATTCAAAAATCTGCCGATCTTGTTCCATTGTTCCGGGATTGTCGGAAGAAAAGGCGAAGGATTTGCGAGTTAAGTACATTTCCTGCAACTCGGCTTCGCTTTCCCAAGTGCTGTTTTCTACCGCCAAGTTGACGTTAGATGAATAGGAACCAGAAGCATTGGAAAAGACGCGGGTTGCTGCTTGGCGCAGGTTGATTCCCATTTCTTCCGCTTGCTTTAGGGCGTGTTTGCGGACGAAGTTCATCTCTAACGGTTCGTCGGCTTCCGCTGCCATTTTCACGGCTTTATCTAACAAGTTCATTTGGTTGATGAACAAGTCGCGGAATACGCCAGAACAGTTAATTACTACGTCGATCCGAGGGCGTCCCAACTCTTCTAAAGAAAGCAATTCGAGTTTGTTTACCCGGCCCAAAGCGTCGGGAACTGGCTTCACTCCCACCATCCACATTACTTGCGCGAGGGATTCGCCGTAAGTCTTGATGTTGTCGGTTCCCCACAGCACAACGGCGATCGTTTCTGGGTAATTTCCGCCGTTATCAACGCGCTGTCTTTCTAACAGCCGATCGACTACAACCTTAGCAGACTTGATCGCCCCCGTGGTAGGGATTGACTGCGGGTCCAAAGCGTGCATATTCTTCCCAGTCGGCAAAACATCCGGGTTGCGAATCGGATCGCCGCCTGGGCCTGGGATAATGTATTCGCCCTCTAGGGCGCGCAATAATGCGCCCAATTCGTTATCGGCGCAAACTTGTTCCAAGCAGAATTCTAGATACTCAAACAGCGGTTTAATCAGTTCTGGATCGACCTTTTTGTAACCCGCTGCGTGCAAGGCTTCAATCCAAGGTGTTTTCTTGCCCATGTTGAAGAAATTTAACTTGGAAACCAGGGAAACTCGACCCTCAGCATCGGTTTGTTCCTTCACCAAAGCGCCAACAGCATCCCGACAGGCTAAGGTGATGTTTTGTAACAATTCAACATCTGCTAAAATGCCTTTGTCGTTGTTGGTGTAGATCTCGTCAATATTGCGATCGAGACTTTGAGCAATAATCCGCGACAAACTGATTAATCCGTCTTCTTCCCGGTCTAAATTGGCAATGTTAACCAAAGTTGCGATCGCCTCTTCAGCAGTCGGTGGCTTACCGATCACGTGCAAACCGCAAGGTAACAACCGCGACTCAATCTCCATCAACTTGCGGTAAACCAAGCCAACTAAATTATCCCGTTCCTCGGCAGTCATATCCGCAGCAACCCCTCGTTCTTGTTCGGGAGGTAAGGCGATATCCTTATCCAAATTCACCAAACGGCATTTTTCGACGATCGCATCCACAATCGGCACACCCCGCCCAGTCTCTTTCAAAGTTTGATAAGAAGCAATTAACTCGCTGAGTTCCTGCAAACCTTTGTACAACCCAGCATTTTCAGCCGGAGGAGTCAGATAACTGATTGTTTCAGCATAACTGCGGCGCTTAGCAATTGTTGCCTCACTAGGATTATTGGCGGCGTAATAATAGAGGTTAGGAATCTTGCCGATCAAACTGTCAGGATAACAATCGACAGACATTCCCATCTGCTTACCGGGCATGAATTCTAGCGAACCATGAGTGCCAAAGTGCAGCACCGCATCCGCACCCCAAATGCGCTCCAAATATGTATAGTAAGCAGCAAAACCGTGGTGCGGGCTAGCAGAACGAGAGAATAACAACCGCATCGGATCGCCTTCGTATCCAAAAGTAGGTTGCACTCCGATAAACACATTGCCAAAATGTTTGCCAAAAATCAGCAAATTTTGTCCGTCGCTGTTCAAATGTCCCGGAGGCGGCCCCCAATTTTCTTGCAACCGTTCCGAGTAAGGAGTGAATTCTTCGTATTCAGCTACGGACATCCGGTAAGCAATATTTAATTCGGGACTTTGGTATTGGGCTGTTGCGTCATGGATGACTTCTTGCATCAGTTTTTCGGCGGAATCCGGCAATTCTGGCAAGTCGTAACCATTACCTTTTAAGGCTTTCAATACTTCGTAAATCGAGCCGAAAACGTCCAAGTAAGCTGCTGTTCCGACGTTGCCTTTATCAGGAGGAAAACTGAAAACTGTGATCGCAACTTTCTTATCTAATTTTGGTTTGCGGCGCAGCATTGCCCATTTCATGGCGCGCTGGGAAATGGCTTCAATTCGATCTTGCAGGGCGATCGCCTTTCCAGTTGCGCCATCACGTCCCGACACAATAATCGGTTCGATCGCACCATCCAACTCAGGAATCGCAACTTGCAACGCAACTTGAATCGGGTGCAAGCCTAAATCGCTATCTTCCCATTCTTCCGTCGTTTGGAAAACCAGCGGCAAAGCCACCATGTAAGGGCAATTTAACTTTTTCAAAGATTCGATCGCCTTCGGGTGATCTTGTTTCGCCGGGCCGCCCACCAAAGCAAAACCAGTCAGAGAAACCACCGCATCAACAATCGGCAGAGGTGTAACACCTTTTGCCCCGACTTCCAAGAAAAAAGTCTCCACAGGTTTCGAGAAGTCCAAACCGCCGGCAAAAATCGGCACAACCCGCGCGCCCATTGCCTCCAATTCCTGCACCATTGCTACATAGTGCGCGTCATCTCCCGTGACTAAGTGAGTGCGTTGCAACACTAAACCAATGCAGGGTGCGAGGGGATCTTTGAGATCCGCAGAAATATCTGTACGGGCATTAAACCAGGTCAGATATGCTTTTACATCTTCAAACATCGACGATGCCAAAGGATGCCAAATTCCCATGTCTGGGTAGACAACAGGTTCTTGGAAAGTCGGCTGTGACTGGCCTTTGAAGACATATTTATGTGACAGCATCAGCAAGAAGTTTTCCAAGTTTTCTTGGGAACCTCCCAGCCAATACTGGAAACTCAGCATGAAGTTGCGGGCATCTTGGGCTTTGTCGATGGGCAAATATTTCAGCACTTTCGGCAAAGTTTGCAGCAGTTTCAGCATTCCGTCTTGGAAGGAACTCCCGGATTTTTCCTTCCGTTTTTTCATGAATTCGCCGATCGCACTTTTGCTTTGTCCCAACTGTGCCATCGAGAAACTGCCCATTTTATTGAGTCGCATCACCCCTGGCATCGACGGGAAGACGACGGCGACATCCAAGCTGTCGCGCAGCGGTTCAACTGCCGCTACCACTTTTTCTGCCAAATCTTCGATGAAAATTAGAGAAGCAATAAATACATTGGCATCCGCCACATCCCGCTTGAAGGCCTCGTAATTTTCCGGGCTGCGGAGTTCCTCGATCAGGTAGCCGCTGATTTCTATTGCCAGATTCGGATTTTTCTGGTTTATCGATCGAACCGCTGCCGACAGGGCGCTTTGATACTGCGGTTCCAGTACGACATAGACCACCTTCATGAGCGATCGCCCCTGCAAGTTTTCCGGCACGACGTGGCGAATGGTGGGCTTGACGTGAGTGAACATCCGGTTAGGCTCCTTTAAGATGCTGTTTTCGGGAATCGGGAATTTTTTTATCCCATAAGCATTTTTACCAGAAAACGCTTGCCATTAGGCGATTTGAGCCTGCACATGACACAATTCGACAAATTTAGGTCAAATTTTCGTTACATTTTTTTATAAATTCCTTGAGCAAATACTCCATTTTTTATTTACAAAAATTTACTTGACATTATAGCTTTAATGTGTATAGGATTAATTAGTAGGATAAAAATAATTAAAAATTAACCAACGATTGAGAAAGAAATCCTGAAAAAAGTTCCAAGTTTTGTAGAATAGATCGAACTTGCGATCGCTCAATTAACTGAGGAAAAAAAAGCATAAATTCGGCAGAATCGAGCATTATATAATTGCTGAGTTCGCAAAATAGATATGTTCCCAGTAATTTAAAACCCTTTCATAACGTCTGTTTTGTGTAAATTCCTGATCGGCGATCGAGTTCATGGAAAGCTAATTGCTATCAACTCTCAAACTCATCAAAACTTTAGGGGGAAAACATGGCTAACTACGCAGTTTTCGACGAACAATTTTACCTTGCCTCATATCCTTGGATCAAACCAGCCATTGATGCCGGAGTCATCAAATCAGGACTAGAACACTTTCAAAAATTCGGTCAAGCCAGCGGTCTAACCAAAGTATCGCGTTATTTTGACGAAAATACTTACCTGACTGTCAACACAGACCTCAGACCGTTCGTCCGCACTATCAATCCAAACGCGCCGTTTGCGAGTGGGCTCGATCACTTGATTCAGTTCGGTTACGAAGAAGGACAGCGCCGCAGCGCAGTATCGCCAGAGTACAGCGAAGATTTTTATTTAGCAAATAACTCAGAGTTGCGATCGTTTGTCGGCCCCAATGCACCTTTCAAATCGGGATACCAGCATTTCATTCAATTCGGCTCAAAAGAAGGTCGTTTTGGAACTTCATTTTTTGAACCGGAATACTTAAGAGAAAACCCCGACATTGTGCCGTTTATAAACTCTGGAGCCCTGAGAACTGGTCGGGATCACTACTTCAATTTCGGGAAAAATGAGCCAAGCCGCGACGCAACTTTTGTTGGTAGCCGCAGCACCGATATTCTCACTGGTGTTGGTGTGGGGAATACCGAACTGATTGGAGTGGAAGTAGGTATCGATCCCAGGGGCAACCGGCAGTATGAAAGCTTTGGCACCAATGAATTCGATGTCCTGATTGGCAGTCCGGGAGCTGATAGATTCGTACTGGGAGTTCCTGCTACAGCCGGGAATGTCACCCCGACACCGCTGTATTTGGGTAACGGTCAAGCTACGATTCGCAACTTCGACATACAAAGCGATTTTATCCAACTGCAAGGAACTTCTTTAAACGGCTACAGCCTGACTCCCATTGGCAATAATTTGTCAATCCAGCGTTTTGGAGATGTGCTCGGCGTGATTGAAGGAGGAGCAACCTTGGGTTTAACTTTCCAAGAATCTAACGGTAATGGTACTTTCTTGATTGGTTAGTCATTGGTCATTGGTCATTAGTCATTGGTCATTAGTCATTAGTCATTAGTCATTAGTCATTAGCTAATGCTGATGATTAATGATTTTTTATTGGTGGTGGGCGATGGTTCTATAAAAAAGATCGCACTTTACATTCTTAAAGAAGCAACCATGAATTACGATATCTTTGACGAACAATACTACCTTTCGCAATATCCGTGGCTGAAACCAGCCATTGATGCAGGAATCATCACATCTGGAAGAGAACACTTTGAAAAATTTGGTCAAGCCGCCGGTCTCACCAAAATATCCCGGTATTTTGACGAAGAAACTTACCTTGAGGGAAATCCAGAGCTTAAACCCTTTGTCCGCACAGTCAACCCAAACGCGCCTTTTGCTACAGGACTAGACCACTTTATCCAATATGGTTACGAAGAGGGTCGCACTCGCGTATCGCCTGACTACGACGAAGCATTTTACTTAAAAAGATATCCCGTACTGGCTCCGTTTGTAGAGAACGGAACTTTTAAATCAGGATTTGAGCACTTTGTCAAATTCGGATCGAAAGAAGGTCTTTATGCGAACACCTTTTTTGAAGAACAATACTTGCTAGACAACCCGCCTGTAGCAGCAGCAGTTAAGGCGGGAGATTTTCAAACGGGCGGAGAACACTACCGAAAATTCGGGCAATTTGAACCCGATCGCACTGCGACTTTTTTCGGAACTTCCGGCAATGATATCCTTACTGGTTTCGGGGTGGGAAATGTTGAATTAATTGGAGTTGAAGTAGGTGTAGGTATTAACGGCGGCAGAGAGTATAAAAGTCAGGGCATCGATGAATTCGATACTCTCATTGGCGGTAGCGGTAGCGATACATTCGTGTTGGGTCGTACATTCCTAACTACGACAAATAGAGGGCAATTATTGAGCGTCGATCAAGGGTTATACCAGGGGCCAGGTTGGGCTACAATTCAGAACTTTACCAAAGGTCAAGATCGCATTCAGTTAACATTTGGCTATCAATACAGTATATTTCCGATCAACAATAATCGAGATTTAGCAATCCAAGTCAGTTCTGACACGATCGCTGTAATTGAAGGCGGTGGAAATCTGAGCTTGAATCGATTGCCAGTATTTGGTGAATTGAGAACTTTATTCGGCTAGAAATATCGAAGCGATTAATTAGTCGGTGTTGATTTTGTTTGTGGCGATCGCACATTCGCAAAAAGGGCGATCGCACTTTTGTGTTTGCCCTAAAAATAATAAAACAGGCTTAACAATAATTAACTTGACATACTGAGTTAGTAGAATTAGTAATAGTAGTTTAAGTTTAACAGACAAGTAAGCAGACTAAGCTTGGAGCAAAATTTATGACTAATTATGAAATTTTTGACGAACCATACTACCTGGCGCAATATCCTTGGGTGAAACCGGCTATTGATGCAGGAATTATAAAATCCGGCAGAGAACACTTTGAAAACTTCGGTCAAGCCGGCGGCATGACCAAAGTATCGCGGTACTTTGACGAAGAAACCTATCTATCTAAAAATCCAGATATTGCTCCCCTGGTTCGTAGCGCCAACAATCCAAACGCGCCTTTTGCCTCTGGTTTAGACCACTTTATCCAGTTTGGTTACGATGAAGGCCGCACCCAAGTATCACCTGACTACGACGAAGCATTTTATTTAAAACGATACCCCGTACTTGTGCCGTTTGTACAGAACGGCACTTTTAAATCGGGTTTGGAACACTTTATCAAATTCGGAGCCAAAGAAGGTCTTTATGCGAACACCTTTTTTGAACCCGAATACTTGCTGAAAAACCCCGATGTAGCAGCAGCAGTCAAGGCGGGAGTTTTCAAAACAGGTGGGGAACACTACCGAAAATTTGGACAATTTGAGCCAGCGCGATCGGCTACATTTGTCGGGACTAAAGACACTGACATTGTAACGGGATTTGGTGTAGGAAAAGTTGAAATCACTGGCGTTGAAGTATCTTTAGATGCAGCGGGAAATAGAGTTTATGAAAACAGACCCTTTCCTAACGATCGCGATACGCTCATTGGCGGTCAAGGTAGTGATACTTTCGTTCTCGGTGTGAAGGGGAATCTATTCTACAGGTCGTATATCGTCGCCAGTGGCGCAGCTACGATTAAAAACTTTGACCCGCAAGCCGATAAGATCCGCGTAGCGGGAACGCGAGGCTGGTACAACTATCAGTTTAACGCTTCTGGAAATTTTCAGATTGAGGGACTACCAAGCTCTAGGGTTGTCCCAGTGATTGCTGAAGTCGAGGGTGTTGCGAATATGCCGTTTCTAGAAAATCGGGAACCTAATTTCTTGATTTTCGATCGAGTTGCTGTATTGGATAACTTTTGGGAAGCTGGATATTTAGCAAACAATCCCGATGTTGATGCGGCTGTTCAAGCAGGAAGTTTTGCTTCAGGTCTCGATCAGTATACAAAAGTTGGGCAATTTGAAACAAATCGCTCTGCAACTTTTGTGGGGACTTCTGGGAATGATGTTGTGACTGCTTTTGGCAAGGGAAAATCGACAGTTATTGGAGTTGACTTTGAGGGCCGTTATTTGAGCTACGGCAGCAACGAATTTGATACCTTGATTGGCAGCGAAGGTGCTGATACTTTTATTTTGGCTCATAATAACATTATTTCGCGACCGAGCACTGGTAGCTACAGGGACATAACTCAACAATTGTATGAGGGCCCGGGGGAGGCTCGCATTCGTGGCTTCAACCCCAATCAGGGAGATACTCTTCAGCTAGCAGGAAAACTGGATTACTATCAAATATCTCCAGTGGGTGCAGATTTAGTCATCTCACTACGAGGAGATAGAATTGCAATTCTTGAGGGAGGTGCGGACTTAAATTTGAGACAACTGACATTTCCTAACGCTGAGTTTGGGAATATCAATCCTTTCTTGCTAGGCTAGAAAGCTATTAATCTTAATGAGAAACCCGATCGAACCAAGCAACCGGGTTTCTCAAAAATTTAGCCCGACAATTAAGCCCGATCGCGCGCTAGCTTCAAAACCTCAACCGCATCTTTGTGGCCCTCCGAAGACGCCCAAATTAACGCAGTCCAAGTATTATTATCATACGCTTTGATATCCGCTCCTTTATCGATTAAAAATTCCACAACTTGAGTGCGCCCGCTACCTGCGGCACTCATCAAAGCCGTCAAACCAAAATTAGTTTTAGCATTCACATCCGCCCCCGCCTCCAGCAAAAGCTGTACAATCTCCGTATGTCCGGCAGCAGCGGCACTCATTAACGGCGTCCACCCGTCATTATCGTGACTGTTGACATCCGCACCAGCCGCCAGCAAATTTTTGACGATCGCCGAATTGCCAGCCTCAGCCGCAGCCGTCAAAGCCGTCGCACCTTCCTCATCTTTGGCATTGATATCTGCACGCTGTTCGATCGCACTTTCTACAGCCCCAACATCACCCGTCTTGACGGCATTAATTAAATCTGTCATAAAATCTCCCTTGCATCCTTTCAAATCTTAAATCCTATGGCAGTAGATATTTTAATCCTCTCCAACGGCCCCGGAGAATTGGCAACTTGGGTGCGTCCCGCCGTGCAAGCTTTGCGCGAGCAATTGGCAAACGCGGGCACTCAAGCCCGCATCTCTGTGGTGCTGTCCCCCTGTCCGCACGCCACCGGGAAAGAAGCACAAATCGCATCTTCCTACCCAGAAGTTGACAGAGTGCAAGCACCGGAGCATTTTTTTCCATTCTTATTATCGGGCAAAACTGCTGGAAATTGGGATTGGTATGAAACAGGAGTTGTTTTGTTTTTAGGCGGCGATCAATTTTTTACAGTTGTGATTGGCAAAAGGCTAAAATATCGCACTGTTATTTATGCTGAATGGGACGCGCGGTGGTATCGCTGGATTGATAAATTTGCGGCGATGAAACCACAAGTTTTTGCTAAAATTCCCCAAAAATATGCTAAGAAATTTACAGTAGTCGGAGATTTGATCGCCGAAGTAGGGAACGGGAAATCGGACAGGGCGGGCACGGGGGCACCGCCCCTACGGAAAATAGAATTAATTGGATTGTTGCCCGGTTCTAAAGCCGCCAAATTAGCTTTAGGTGTACCGTTATGTTTGTCGATCGCCCAATCCATCCACCGCCTCCGCCCTGATACTCGCTTTGTAATTCCCGTTGCTCCTACCATAGATGTGCAAACTCTAGCACGTTTTGCCGACCCGGAACAAAATCCTTGCCTGCATTTATTTGAGAACGCTAGCGCCGAACTTCATTTAACAGAAACGCCGTTTTTGCAGACAGCAAATAACTTGCAAGTAGAACTTTGGACGCAGACACCCGCCTACGATTTGCTATCAGAATGCAGCCTGTGTTTAACTACTGTGGGAGCGAATACTGCCGAATTGGGTTCGTTAGCCGTACCGATGATTGTTTTGATTCCGACGCAGCAATTGGATGCGATGAAAGCTTGGGATGGTTTGCCGGGTTTGCTGGCAAATTTGCCGTTAGTCGGTTCAGTTTTTGCTACGGTGATTAATTGGCTTATCTGGCAATTGGGAAAGGGAAAGCTTTATGCTTGGCCGAATATTTGGGCACAGGAGGAGATTGTGCCGGAGTTGATTGGGAAGCTGGAACCAGAAGTAATTGCTCAATTGGCGATCGACTATTTGAGCCATCCTGAAAAATTAGCACAAATGGGCGATCGTTTGCGTGCGGTTCGAGGAGAATCGGGGGCGGCGAAAAAAATTGCTGAATTGGTTTGTGAAGAAATTGAGGTGCAATAATCCATAAAACCTCGTAGGGGGGGGCTCACCAACAATCTCTGACTGTAATTCATAATCTAAATAAACCCGCCCCCACCCAACGGTAAATATCAATCTGCATTATTCCCGTATTTTATAAATAAAATAGGAAATAATTTGATTTGTATCGTAGGGGCGGGTTCACCACAAATCTCTGACGGTAATTCACGATCTAAATAAACCCGCCCCCCCAACTCAATCTGCATTATTCCCGTATTTTATAAATAAAGGTTGATACAGGCTATTAGTTGGGTGGGGGCGGGTTTTTGAGATTGTCGGTTTTTGGCAATTATTGTTGGTGAACCCGCCCCTACAGGAACTTAACCTCGATTTCAATTTAACTTCACTGACTGACAGAGCCTTTCCCGAAAAACTTAGGCGGTGCTGCCATAGTGTAAACTTCGGTTTCAGCGGCGATTACCTGTCGTAAGTGACCGGGAACTTGCATCAATCCCAACAGTGTAATCCCATCGAACATCCGCAACCCGCCAGTTGTTTTCTCGGCGAGTAATTTGTCAGTAACTTCGGGATCTGGTCGCGTATTTATTTCTTGATTAGAAGCTACGGCAAAACCCCAAGGAGCTCCATAAGTAGAAATAAAGCTGGTGCAGGATTGAACATTGGAGAAAACAGATTTCAGGGTATTTACAATGCGAGCGTGCATTTTCATTTCGGCAGGAGAAACTGGTCCGGCTTGCACTACGAAATATCCGTTAGGTGACATTACGCTGCGAACTTTCTCAAAATACTCCTTGGTAAACAACTGGAAAGATGGGCCTTCTTCAATGGGATCGGACAAGTCAGAAATGACAATATCCCAATCATTGTCTGTTTTGTCTAAATAGTCCAAAGCATCGCCGATTACTACTTCGCAGCGGGGGTCGTCAAAGGCATTTTGGTGCATTTCGGGCAGGTGTTCGCGGCAAGCTTCTACTACTTCGCCGTCAATGTCGATCATCACGACTTTTTCAACTGTTTTCCAGCGCAGCACTTCTCTAATTGTAGCTCCTTCTCCGCCGCCGAGAACGAGGACTTTTTTGGGTGAACCGTGACAAATCATGGCTGGGTGCACCAGGGGTTCGTGGTACAGAAACTCGTCGCCTGTACAAGATTGCCACTTACCGTCTAAAACTAAGCCTTTGCCGTAGGTACCGGTCTGAACTACGTACATTTCTTGATAGGCTGTTTTCTTGTAAGCGAGCACCGCGATGACGCCGTGAACGTAAATATCCCAAGGGGTAATGTACTCGCTCATCCAAAAGTCTGCACGAACTTCGCTACCTGACATCAATTACTCTCCAAATATAAACTGCTGTGTCGATGTTCTCACAAGTAGTAGTTATTAGCACAAAATGGTGCGGGTGTGTAAGTACGATCGACACATTAAAGTGAGATTTCTCAGCAATGCTATAGTGTGATTGCGTTCTGGGAACTCGCAATTGGCTTGGTACTTGAGATTGCTTGTGGGCGAGCGCGGGCCCAGTCGAGATCACTTTTCCCGTCGCCCCCGGTCGAGATCACTCATATTTAATATTTTCGCTTTGCATTGCCGGCGGGTTTTGTACAAATGTTGTCTGAATCGGGAAATTTTTCGCGCTGGGCCCGCCTTTATCAGTTTGCGATCGGCCTGCTTATTTATCAATAATCGGATGAAAACCCCGCAAATGCGAGAGCGGGGAATAAAAGTAGCGATCGGTTTTCACCCGACTTGTTATTAATAACTTGACATTGAGAATGTATATTAGATATGATTTTTAGACCTAGCCAAATAAAGGCAGCGTTGAACTTTTCGGGCCAAATTGCCGACGCGATGTGCGACAAACTTATCACTAGGTAAAGGGTGCAACTAAATTTACTGATTAAACTGTTAGGGCACTATTTTTAGGTTCAAAATAATAGCCGATGGAACCAACAGACTGGGAAAAAAGAATCAAAGAGCTGGAAAATGAAAATCGAATGCTGCGGGAAAAACTCGAAAATTCTGAAACCGAACGCAGCCAATTACAAGCCCTTAATCAAGAAAAAGAATCTTTGCTAAAAAAGCTCACTGAGGAATTTAGAGATTCCGAAAATATTTTAAAAGCAAGAATGTCTACACTAGAAAAAGCTTTGCAAAACCAGCAAACAACGCAGCTCAAATTGATCGAAGCCGAAAAAATGTCGGCTTTGGGCATTTTGGTAGCTGGTATTGCCCACGAAATCAACAATCCCGTCAACTTCATCTACGGCAATATTACCTATGTCAATGACTACGCTGGCGACATTTTAACATTGCTAGCAATGTACCAGGATAGGTATCCCGAAACAGATGCAGAGATTGAAGCTTTTCTGGAAAAAATTGACATCGACTTTTTGCGCGAAGATTTTTTGAAAACTCTTTCGTCAATGAAAGTGGGCTCCGAGCGCATCCGCGAAATTGTGTTGACTTTACGCAACTTTGCGCGGGTAGATGAAGGTGAAAAGAAACCAGTTAACCTTCACGAAGGAATTGACAGCACATTGTTAATTTTGCAGCACTTAACTAAAGAAAAACCCGGTCATGCCGCTATTAATCTTATTAAAAATTATGGAGAATTGCCCAAGATCGAGTGTTATGCGGGGCAATTAAACCAGGTGTTTATGAACATTATTAATAATGCTGTTGATGCCCTGCGGGAGCGAGAGCAAAAGTCTTCAGTGGACGATATCGAAGCCAACCCTATCCAGATGACAATTACTACTTCTATTATTTCCGAGAATTGGGCAAGAATTAGCATCAAAGATAATGGTCTGGGAATGAATGAATCTGTAAAAGCAAAAATTTTCGATCCGTTTTTCACCACCAAACCAGTTGGGCACGGGACGGGTTTGGGATTGTCAATTAGCTATCAGATTGTTGTGGACAAACACGGCGGGAGGTTAGAGTGCATCTCCGCAATTGGAGAAGGGACTGAATTGGCGATCGAGATTCCGATCGCCAATTCCCGCAGCTAAGATCGATCGATCGAGCTAAACTGAGGGATAATGAAAACTCCCTTTGACCGCGGCTCCTCCTAGTTTGATGTGCAACCTTATGTCTACTGTCACTTTTGGTTTGTCAACCCCTATAGCGGCAGAGGCCGGGGCATCCTACGGCAGCAGCGAACCGCCACAGCGCCCCACCGTGCGGGCAGAATGGATCGAGGTATTGGTAGACTCTCCTTTCAGGGTGGCGGGGGACTCTGCAGGGGAGGAAAACAAGTTATTTACCTATCGTTTACCTGCGGAACTTACCGTGCAACCAGGGGATATCTTGAGTGTACCCTTTGGCAGTCAACAGGTAGGGGCGATCGCGATTCGGTTCATTTCTCAACTGCCGCCAGACTTAGATCCGGCGCGGGTTAAAGATGTCGAAGATGTTGTCAGTGCGGGCTTTTTCCCACCGACTTACTGGGAATTGCTCGATCGCACCGCCACCTATTATTGCACACCATTAATTCAAGTAATTAGAGCCTCGTTGCCGCCCGGTTTGTTAAGCCGTTCCGTGCGCCGAATTCGCTTAATTAAGGACGCAATTTCTCCGAATGCCGAAACATTTCTCAATCCGGCAGCGAGTCAAATTTTGCAATTGCTGCAAGCTCAAAAAAACGGCGATTACACTTGGCAATACCTTCAGCGACAAGTCAAGGGAAGTTATCGGGGATTGAAAGATTTATTGAAACGCGGTTGGGTAGAAAGTTATTTAGAACCTCCCAATCCTCCCAAACCACAACTCAAACCGGCAGTGACATTAATTGCTAGTGCATTTGTCACAGATTTAACCAAGCGGCAACAAGAAGTATTGGAAGTTTTGCGGCGTGGCGGCGGTGAAATGTGGATGAACGATTTGCTGAGAATTTGCAGCGCGAGTTCTTCGGTTGTCAAAAATTTGGAACAAAAAGGTAGCGTTGTCATCGATCAAAGGGAAGTGCTCAGGGGCGATCGCGGAATTTCTCAATTGCCAGATGCACCGAAGACTTTAACTCATTTTCAAGCTCAAGCCTTAGCGTTTATTAACTCTTTTTCGGGATTTCGTCAAGTGCTGCTGCACGGCGTTACAGGTTCCGGGAAAACCGAAGTGTATTTGCAGGCGATTGCCCCCATCTTAGCCAGGGGCAAATCCGCCCTCGTACTCGTTCCCGAAATCGGCCTCACACCGCAACTTACAGACAGATTCCGAGCCCGTTTTGGCGAGCAAATTTGCGTGTACCACAGCGCCCTATCCGAGGGCGAACGTTACGATACATGGCGTCAGATGCTGACTGGAACCCCGCAAATTGTCATCGGCACGCGATCGGCCATTTTTGCGCCATTACCTCACCTCGGCTTAATTATCCTCGATGAAGAACACGACAGCAGCTTCAAACAAGACCAACCAGCCCCCTGCTACCACGCCCGCACCGTTGCCAAATGGCGCGCCGAATTAGAAAATTGTCCCTTAATTTTAGGTTCCGCAACGCCAGCATTAGAGACTTTGGTGGGGACGCGCCGAGATTATTACTCGTTACCAAATATCCATTATTTATCATTGCCCGATCGCATTTATTCCCGCCCGATGCCGCCTGTGGAAATAGTCGATATGCGCCAAGAATTGCGGCAAGGAAACCGCTCAATTTTCAGTGCTTCCCTGCAAAATGCCCTGGAACAATTGCAAGCAAGACAACAGCAAGGTATCCTGTTTATTCACAGAAGAGGACACAGTACCTTTGTCTCTTGTCGGAGTTGCGGCTATGTAATGGAATGCCCGAATTGCGATGTTTCCCTGTCTTATCACCACGTCGGCGAAGGAACCGCAGAAATATTGCGCTGTCACTACTGCAACCACACAGAAAGACACCCCCAAAACTGCCCGGAATGCCGTTCTCCTTACTTCAAAAACTTTGGTAGTGGCACTCAGCGAGTCGAACAGGAATTAACGAGATTGTTTCCCCAATTGCGGGCAATTCGGTTTGACAGCGATACGACTAGAAATAAGGGCGACCACCGCAGATTGTTAACGCAATTTGCTAATGGGGAAGCTGACATTTTGTTGGGTACGCAAATGCTGACGAAAGGGTTAGATTTAGCTGGAGTCACATTGGTGGGAGTTGTGTCTGCTGACGGGTTGCTGAACTTATCGGATTATCGGGCAAGCGAACGAGCTTTTCAAACATTAACTCAAGTCGCGGGCCGTGCGGGCAGAGGCGACGATCCGGGGCGGGTAATTATTCAAACTTACACTCCCGAACACCGGGTTATTCAAGCAGTTAGGCGGCACGAATATGCGGGTTTTGTGGAAACAGAATTAGCAGAAAGAGCGGCGCTAAATTATCCTCCTTCGGGGCGGCTGGTTTTGTTGCGATTGAGCAGTGTAGATGCGGCGGAAGTGGCGGTGACAGCGGTACAATTGGCGTCTGTTTGTCAGGAGTATATTGAGCGATTGTCTGTACCGGGATGTGAATTGTTGGGGCCTGCACCTGCGGCGATTATGCGGGTGGCAAATCGGTATCGGTGGCAGATTTTGCTGAAGTTGCCTTTGGATGAGTCGGTGGATTTGTCGGATTTGATCGGATTGCGCGATCGCACGCCGCGTTCTGTTAGTTTAATTATTGATGTCGATCCGTTGAATTTTGGTTGATTGGTGGTGGAGAAATGCGATCGGGTACAGGAGAGGGCGGGCACGGGGGCACCGCCCCTACGATTATTTTGGGGTAGGGAAACGGCACTGCCGTGTCCTCGATGCTGTCAACAAGGGCGTTAAACCCTCAGTCCGGCAGGGGTTGAAACCCCTGCCTCAAAGCTAAAGTCCTCTTAAGAGGACTGAGAAAAAGACTTGTAAACTGATTAGTCCTCTTCAGAGGACTTTCGCTATTAGACAGGGAATTCATTCCCTGGCGGACTGCCGGGTAGGCGGGAGGACTAGCGGACGAAAAGCTTAAGTTGACACCAATGGGCACGGCGCCGTTTCCGTACTGTAAATCCTACCAACTAAGGCAAATCCGTACTCCCCATCAGATAAAGATCGCACTCCCGGGCCACGCCGCGCCCTTCGTTAATCGCCCAAACCACCAAACTTTGTCCCCGGCGACAGTCACCAGCCGCGAAAACTCCCGGAATGCTGGTTGTATATTTTTCGTGCTCCGCTTTCACATTGCTGCGGGCGTCACGTTCCAATCCCAGCGCATCCAGCAAGGGCTGTTCCGGGCCGAGGAAGCCCATCGCTAGCAACACAAGCTGTGCGGGCAACACTTTTTCGGTGCCGGGGATGTGGTTCGGAATGAACTGCCCTTTCTCGTTTTTCGCCCACTCCACTTCAACGGTGTGCACAGCTTTGACATTGCCGTTTTCGTCGCCCTCGAACTTTGTCGCCGTGGTGAGATAGCCGCGGGGGTCGTCGCCGAATTTGGCTGCGGCTTCTTCTTGGCCGTAGTCGAGACGGTAGACTTTCGGCCATTCGGGCCAGGGATTGTTGGCGGCGCGTTCCGAGGGCGGTTTGGGCAGGATTTCTAGCTGTACGAGGCTTTTGCAGCCGTGGCGGATGGAGGTGCCCACGCAGTCGGTGCCGGTGTCGCCGCCGCCGATGATCACGATATCTTTGCCTTCGGCGGAGATGAAGTTATCGTTGGTGCTCTTGTCTAAAACTGCTTTGGTGTTCGCAGTCAGGAAGTCCATTGCGAAGTGGATGCCTTTTAATTCCCGGCCGGGGATGCCCAAGTCGCGGGGTTTGGTGGCGCCGGTACAGAGCACAACGGAGTCGTATTCTTTTAGCAGTTGTTCGGCTGGTAAGTCTTTGCCGACTTCGGTGTTGCAGACGAATGTCACGCCTTCGTCTTCAAGGACTTTGAGGCGGCGCATCACGACTTGTTCTTTGTCTAGCTTCATGTTGGGGATGCCATACATTAGCAGGCCGCCTGGTCGATCGGCTCTTTCGTATACAGTTACCCAATGACCGGCTTTGTTGAGTTGCGCGGCGGCGGACAAACCTGCGGGCCCGGAACCGATGACGGCGATTTTTTTGCCGGTGCGTTTGGCGGGCGGTTCGGCGGTAATCCAGCCTTCATCCCAACCTTTATCAATAATTGCGGCTTCGATGTTTTTAATCGTGACTGGCGGGTTGTTGATGCCGAGCACGCAAGCGCCTTCGCAGGGTGCGGGACAGACGCGGCCGGTGAATTCCGGGAAGTTGTTCGTTTTGTGGAGTCTGTCTAGGGCTTCTTTCCACAGTCCGCGATATACTAGGTCGTTCCATTCGGGGATGAGGTTGTTAATCGGGCAGCCACTTGCCATGCCGCTGATAATTGTGCCCGTGTGGCAAAACGGAATACCGCAATCCATGCAGCGCGCGCCTTGGGTGCGGAGTTTGTCCTCCTCCATCGGTAGGTGAAATTCGTCCCAGTTGTGGACTCTCTCGACTGGTGAGAGTTCGGAGGGCAGTTCGCGCAAGAATTCGATAAAGCCTGTTGGTTTTCCCATAGTGGTGTTCTGGTTAGAATTTACTATTCTGGTAGTTTGTCAAAGCTGAAGCCTGTATGCTTATGAACTAACTATTGTCATATAAATTGTGGGCGATCGCACCTCAGATTGAGCAATTTGTACATGAAATCTTTAATATCGCCGGGAGTCGGGGAATTGTCGGCAGCGGTAAAATATAGATAGATGGACAGCAAAGAAACCGGGTTTTTTACGGGTATTAAAGGTTTTAAAGGTTTTGATGCAGTATTTTCGTCCATCAAACCCGGTTTCTACGTAATTTCAGCATGGCTTATTCTCCGACGATCGCATTTACGGCTAAAGCCACATCTGAAAACTCTCGCGGGTTAACTCAGACGGCCCGCCAGCATCAACTTTCAAGCGCCGTCCCCATCAGCAGGGCTCGAAATACAATACAAAAAGTTACAGGCCTTGCCAAATATTAATTTCAGGATATACTACTGTAAATCGGTCAGATATATGGAGTTAATACCATCAACTCCTAAAATAGGTACACAAAGTCATGAGCATTACAATTGAGAACGTATCGAAACACTTCGGCTCCTTCCACGCCATTGACAACGTGAGTTTGAAAATAAAAAACGGCTCTCTAGTCGCGCTTTTAGGGCCTTCCGGTTCGGGGAAATCGACTCTGCTGAGGATGATTGCCGGACTCGAACCGCCGGACACGGGTCATATTTACTTGATCGGGGAGGATGCTACCCAGCAGTCGGTGCAGGAACGGCATATTGGTTTTGTGTTTCAGCACTATGCTTTGTTCAAACACATGAGTATTCGGAAAAATATTGCTTTTGCGATGGAAATTCGCAAAGTTCCTAAAGACTCTATTCGCAGGCGGGTTGATGAACTTTTGGATTTAGTGCAGTTGACAGGTTTGGGCGATCGCTATCCTTCGCAACTTTCCGGGGGCCAGCGGCAGCGGGTTGCTTTGGCCAGAGCTCTCGCAGTTCAACCGAAAGTGCTGCTGCTAGACGAACCTTTTGGAGCATTAGATGCTAAAGTACGCAAAGAATTGCGATCGTGGCTGCACAACCTTCACAAAGAAGTTAACATCACCACAGTTTTTGTGACTCACGACCAAGAAGAAGCTATGGAAGTAGCCGATGAAATTGTGGTGATGAACAAAGGTAAAGTCGAACAAGTTGGCACTCCTGCTGAAATTTACGACAAACCGGCGTCAGCTTTTGTGATGAGTTTTATTGGGCCGGTCAATGTGCTCTCGAATACTGCGGGTTTGTTCGCCAGCAACGCCACAACGGCTCACAAGAACGGAGCCGCCCATTCTGAAGTAGTGTTTTTGCGCCCCCACGATGTGGAAATTAAAACTAAGCCGGAGTCTGGTTTTGCATTAGCAACAGTCAGCCGCATCATTCATTTAGGGCGGGAAATACAAACCGAGTTACTGTTAGAATCGCAGCAGGTAGTAACAGCTTACGTGAGTCGCGAGCGCTTCGATTCTCTACAGTTAACGCGAGATCAGCAGGTTTACGTCAAGCCCAAACACGCGATGACTTTCCCTGTTTATTCAATTTAAATCAGCGGCTGCATCTTACTCAAAATACTATCGGGGAGCTTTTACAAAACACTGCTCCCACATCGTTACCAGGCTCGTGCCTGGTAATGCTGTCTCGTGGCTCTAAATCGGAGGCAGAGCCTCCTGAAATTCATTCCCAGGCAGAGCCTGGGAACGAGAAAAACGAGAAATCTCAGGCTCTGCCTGAGACGGAGAACTAGAAACAAGATAGGTGAAGAATATGACTGCTAACAAATTCAAGAATTTAGCAACTAGCACTTTACTTGCTTATCGCCGTTACATCCAGGCAGGATTAACACTTTGTGCAGGATTGGGACTGTCTGCGATCGCCTCTTCAGTTGCGTACAATTGGGAATACAAATCCATGCAAGCCGAACTGCAAGACCGGCTGGACAAAATAGCTACAGACATTCAGAGAGATGTTAGCGGCAATTTAGAAATAATTCGGGCTGCTGGAGCATTTTACAGCGTATTTGACGGCGTTAAAAAACCAGAAATGAAGACATTTGTTGGGCCTGCCCTCTACCGGCATCCGAGCCTGAAGGCGATCGCTTGGCTGCCCAGTGTTTCTGACTCTCCGCAATTCCTGACAGAGGAAATAGATTTAGGTTTAGATTTAACGGCCAATCGGGTAGCGTTAGAAAACGCCACCAAAAGACAAGAAATTACCGCGACAGATCGCCAAAAAATGTCTTCGCAAAATCAACCCATCGTCTTCGTCTTCATGCCAATTTTTACTCAAAATTCTGCTGACGATGGCGCCGAATTGCAGCCAAATTTACCTGCTCGCTCACCAGAAAATTTGAAAGGTTTTACTTTTGGCGTTTTGCTGGTTGATGCTATTGTCAAATCGGCTTTACAGGAAACTAACCTCAACTTTGTTAACGTTTATCTTCAAGATGCTATGGCTCCTGAAGCAGAAAGGTTTCTTGCTTTTTATGAAGCCAAGACAAAAAGGATAATTACCGATGAAAAAATTAAAAATAAAATCCCAATTGGGGAAAGAGCTTACTGCCCAGACGGCAGCAGTTGCACCCGCATCCTCAATATTGAAAATCGCAGGTGGTTGCTGCAATTACGGCTGACGCCAGAGTACATTAATCCTCTAAAATTTTGGCGTTCTTTGACGGTTTTAATTCTGGGGACAATCTTAACTCTGGTGGCAACACTTTACCTGATGAGCTTGTTAAGTTATACAGAAAAAATTGAAAAGATCGCAGCAGAACGCAGGGCTAAATCTCAACAGCTAGAGAAAACTTTGCAACAGTTGCAACAAACTCAAGCTCAACTAATTCAGCAGGAAAAGATGTCAAGTTTGGGTTTATTAGTTGCTGGTGTCGCCCACGAAGTTAACAATCCTATTAATTTTATTTACGGCAATATCCACCACGCCAGGGCATATACTAGCGATTTGTTAGAGTTGGTAAAACTCTACCAAAAACACTATTTATCCCCTCCATCGGAAATTGCCCAGTATTTACAAAATATTGACTTTGACTTTCTCAGTAAAGATTTGCCGCAACTGCTGTCTTCGATGAAAATAGGAGCCGATCGCATTGTTCAAATTGTTCAATCTTTGCGAAATTTCTCTCGCCTAGACGAAAGCGAAATGAAACCTGTCAATATCCATGAAGGCATTGACAGCACTCTGCTAATTCTGCAAAGTCGCCTGAAAGCTACAGCCGATCGCCCGGCGATCGAGATTCTTAAAAACTACAGCCATTTACCTTTAGTAGAGTGCTATGCCGGACAATTAAATCAGGTGTTCATGAATATTCTGGCTAATGCGATCGACGCCCTTGAGAGTTACAACCTCGATCGCGGGCCCAAAGCAGCGGAAGCCAATCCGATCGCGATCGCCATAACCACAGAATATTCGATCCCCGATAAAATAATTGTGCGGATATCTGACAACGGCCCCGGTATGGCAGAAAATGTCAAAAAACGGCTGTTTGACCCGTTCTTTACTACTAAACCTGTGGGAAAAGGGACAGGATTGGGACTGTCAATCAGCTATAAAATTGTCGTAGAAAAGCACAAAGGTGCGCTGCGCTGCGATTCGACACCGGGATTGGGGACCCAATTCTCGATCGAGATTCCGCTGCGGCAAGAAGTCAGACAAGCTGTACCGTTTGTTTCGCGGAAAATATCCGAGGCAGCTTAGAAAGGGCTGGGGAAGGAAAAAATTTTTTCCATTAACTACTGTAACTCGGTCGAGTTATAGTATTATATGTAATAATGCCACAACCAATACTGCTTTATGCAGCTTAAACCGTCGGCACTGCCGATACTGTATAACCCAAACACGGCGGGACTAAATATGTTCAGTGACTTGCAAATTATTTACGAACGCGACCCCGCGGCGCGCAACTGGCTGGAAGTATTATTTTGCTATCCCGGACTGCAAGCACTTTTTTTCCACCGGATAGCACACTGGCTTTATTCCGCGGGCCTTCCGTTTGTACCGCGCTTGATTTCCCAACTAAGTCGCTTTTTAACAGGTATTGAGATCCACCCAGGAGCGAAAATTGGTAGGGGCGTGTTTATCGACCACGGCATGGGGGTGGTAATTGGCGAAACTGCGATCGTTGGAGATTATGCTGTAATTTATCAAGGAGCGACCATTGGCGGCACGGGTAAAGAAATAGGAAAACGGCATCCAACGCTGGGAGAAAATGTCGTGGTAGGAGCCGGTGCTAAAGTTTTAGGCAATATTCAAATTGGCAATAATGTTCGGATTGGTGCGGGTTCGGTAGTGCTACGGGATGTCCCTAGCGATTGCACAGTTGTGGGAATTCCCGGCCGCATTATCTCTAGGAAAAAGCAGGTGGAAGATGGTCAAAATTCTCAAGGTCTACCGGATTTGGAAGCTCAAGCGATTCGAGCTTTGTTCGATAGAATTAAGGATTTAGAAGAGCAGGTTGCTTTTTTGAAATCTCAACAATCTCCACTCAAAACAACTCAATCAGAGCAAGCAGAGGTCAAAAAACATGAATTATTCTTGTCTTCTGATTTATTCATTACACAGTTTTTAGACGGTGCAGGAATCTAGTAAAGCTTTAATTTATATAGATTTTTGCCAACCACACTCTCCTGCTGTCATTGGACAAACTAACTTTTATTCTTTCAGTAACTGGCTATGACTATTGCTTCTCTTTCCACTAAAACTTTTGATGAAACGAGCAGACATATATTTTCTCGCCGCTCGCACTTGCCGAACAGAAGCAATGCTCTGTGGCGAATTGAAACTGGAGTAGTGCGAACTGTAACGTGGCTTGAAGATGGCACAATTATCACCTTGGGATTGTGGGGGCCTGGTGATACGATCGGCAAACCGATCTCAAAATGCGATCCTTTTCAAATTGAATGCCTCACTAAAGTCGAGGCAATTTTACTATCGGGCGATCGCTGGCTAAATAGAGATATTTTGCTCCGTCACATTCAGCAGGCTGAAGATTTTATGGTAATGCGAGGTTACAAAAGAGTTGATTTTATGCTCTATCAACTATTAACTTGGCTGGCTAAGAGGTTTGGTTCTGAGGTAGAGCGAGGACATCTGATCGATATGATTTTAACGCATCAGGACATTGCAGAAATTATCGGTACAAGTCGCGTAACTGTCACTCGCACCCTCGGTCATTTTGAGCAGCAAGGCTTGATAGATCGTCTGCCACTCCACCGGATTATTCTGCAACCTTCTGAGGTGTGGCACTACGAAATTTGACACTCCCCTGCCTAAAGGCGAGGGGATTCTTGATTCGCAGAATCGACTTGCCGATGCAGAATTACTTCAACATCGGTAGCGGTCAATTCTCCACAAGCGTTCGGATCTAAAATCCAAGTTCCGGTGTGCCCCACCGTACTCAATCCCCGACTTAGAATATTTTTAGCGGCATTCCAATCACGATCTAATACGCATCCACACCGACAAGCATGGGTTCGCGTTGATAGAGTTTTCTTAACAATTGTTCCGCAGTTAGAGCATTCTTGACTTGTTCCATTGGCTGGCACGGCAATCGTAATTCTTCCGAATACTTTGCCGAAATATTCCAACCACACTCGGAACATATACCAAGATGCGTCGTTAATCGATTTCGCTAGACAGTGATTCTTCACCATATTTTTACTCCTCAAATCTTCGTAGGCTACACAGTCGCTAGACTGGATCACACATCTTGCCAATTTCACGGCAAAATCTTTACGTTGCCTACTTATTTTGAGGTGGCGCTTTCCTAAAATCACTCTAGCCTTTTTTCTATTTTGCGAACCCTTGACTCGTTTGGCAACTCGTCTTTGGGCTTTTTTTAACCTGCGCTCGGACTTGCCCAGAAATCGCGGATTTTCGACTGCAACACCATTGGAATCTGTGTAGAACTCTTTTAGTCCCACGTCTAATCCAATGGCGTTGCCAGTAATTTCAATCTTCTCAGAGCGATCAACTTGAATGCAGAACTGGACGTAATATCCGTCTGCTCGCTTTACCAAGCGCACTCGCTTGATTTGACTGCGTTGGTAGAAATGCAAGTCGCGCGTTCCTTTTAATTTGAGTTTCCCGATTCCTTTCTTATCGGTAAAAGTAATAGATTTCCGGTCATCTGCCAGACGCCAGCCAGTAGTCTTGTATTCGACCGAGCGGTTGTCTTTCTGGAATTGCGGGAATCCTTTTTTTCCTGGGACTTTCTTTTTACAGTTGTCATAGAATCGGGAGATCGCCGACCACGCTCTTTCTGAGCTAGATTGGCGAGCCATGCTGTTTAAGTCATCGCAAAACGGGAATTCTTTAGCTAGAACAGCGCTGTACTTGTTTAAGCCGTATTTATCGACTTTTGTGTTTTCCATCCAAAAGCGCAATGCTTTGTTGCGGATGAACTGCACCGTTCTAATTGCTTCGTCTACAGCGTCAAATTGCTGTTTTTTACCGAATGCTTTGAACTCAAAAACTAGCATGACTTCGACCTCATCACGATATCTTTATGCTAGCGGGGCTGGCTTAATATTGCCGAATTATTCACAAAAATATACAAACACAAGTACGGGCGTATCCCTAAATTAAGAGAAAGCCGTCCTACAAGGACGGGGTTTTAAACCCAGTTTTGTGAGAATTTGCATTTATTAAATTTTCTCCTCCACTGGTCAATAAGGTCAAAAGCAAGGGTGACGATCGCACTTGCTTTTATATTTCTCCTGATGTCTTTCTTCTCACTGCCAACAGATGCGATATCTCGCACCTGTTGACTGCCGCCAAGTAGGTGAGTATGAATCAACTTAACGATGACACAGCATATATCCGCCTACCTACTTAGCCCTTACTTTAAGGGGGCGGTATTGCCTCTAATATACTCGCTCCCTGCAACATTTGAGACTTTCGGGCTCTACCCGCTTCTGGGTATTCCCAAGACGGTGAAAAGGGTGGAACCAAGAAGGAGCAAGCTTTCCACCCACCCTGTACCCCCACGCCGAGCATCAGGCAGTTTCCACCCCTGTGCCCGTGCTGCTCGTAATACCGACAGTGCCGACAGCTTAAACCTACATTTACGTTGCTCACGGGATTTCTCCAACCGTTTTTGTAATAAAAATATACTAACACCTGTACACCTACCGGAATTGTGTACTATGATAGAATGTACAATTTAAACTCGATCGCCAGTGGGGAATGTGGAACTATCTTCTAGAGTACAATATGCCCTGTTAGCGCTCTTGGAACTGGCGAGCCACTACCCGAAGGATTCGCCCCTAACAGTAAGCGAACTTACTGCTTCTGGTGAGATACCCGAACGCTATCTAGACCAAATTCTTGCCGTGCTGCGGCGTGCAAGTATTGTCCAGAGTTTGCGGGGTGCTAAAGGCGGTTATTTGCTGGCGAAAGAGCCTTGGCAGATTACTTTGCTAGAGGTGTTTTCGACACTCGAAGGATCCGGCAGCAGCCCGACCCAAAAAGTTTCGGAATCTGTAACAATAGAAAAAACTGCGGTGCTAGAAATCTGGCAGGAAGCTCAACAGGCATCTTGGGCTGTTTTGGGGAAATATACATTACAAGATTTGTGCGAACAGCGGGATGTTCGCAAACAAGCACATCCCATGTACTACATTTAAGTGGAGAGAAATTAAGCCATGAGAATTGCTAAGGATGTTACAGGAATAATTGGCAGAACTCCTTTAGTTCAGCTCAATAAAATTCCCCAAGCCGAAGGAGTAGTTGCTCAAATTGTGGCAAAATTGGAAGGGATGAATCCGGCTGCTTCGGTGAAAGATCGGATTGCAGCGAGCATGATTCAGGCTGCAGAAGATGCGGGGTTAATTCAACCGGGGAAAACTATTTTAGTTGAACCAACTTCAGGAAATACGGGAATTGCTTTGGCAATGATCGCGGCGGCGAAAGGGTACAGTCTGATTTTAACGATGCCGGATACGATGAGTACGGAACGCCGATCGATGTTAAAAGCTTACGGAGCTCAGTTGGAATTAACTCCGGGACATGAAGGGATGTTAAGCGCGATCGCCCGTGCGGAAGAAATTGTAGAAGAAACCCCCGATGCTTTCATGCTGCAACAGTTTCGCAACCCCGCTAATCCAAAAATTCACCGGGAGACAACGGCCGAGGAAATTTGGGAAGATACAGAGGGTAAAGTAGATTTTTTAGTTGCTGGAGTTGGCACCGGCGGTACGATTACGGGAGTTGCTGAAGTAATTAAACCGCGAAAGTCTAGTTTTAGGGTAATTGCAGTTGAACCCGCAAGCAGCCCCGTGCTTTCTGGAGGCAAATCTGGTGCTCACAAAATTCAAGGGATTGGTGCAGGATTCATCCCGGAAGTGTTGAAACCCGAGTTAATTGATGAAACAATCGCAGTTAGCGACGCAGATGCGATCGCTTACAGCCGCCGGCTTGCCAGAGAAGAAGGATTGTTGTCAGGAATTTCTGCCGGCGCCGCTTTGTATGCCGCAATTCAAGTCGGCAAGCGTCCCGAAAATGCTGGAAAATTGATAGTTTTTGTGCAGCCCTCTTATGGCGAACGCTACCTCAGTACAGCGCTGTTTAAAGACTTTGAATTGCCGACAGTCAGCGAACTTGAAGCATTAGTCAGCAAGTATTAAATTGTAGGCACCGGGCGATCGCCCCTCCTGCGGCATTGATATCAGCTTAACCCGAAAGACCGCCAGGGAATTAATTCCCTGGCTCAAAGCGAAAGTCCTCGCTATTAGGACTAATGAGTTATATCATGTCCGGTCAATTAACCATGATTCCTGTAGGGGCGGGTTCGCCCAGATATTGAATAGAAACGGGAAAATCTGTAAACCCGCCCCGGCATTTAATCGCGGTCAATCGATAGGACATGATATTAATAGTCCTCATAGCGAGGACTTCAGCTTTGAGGCAGGGGTTTAAACCCCTGCCGTAATGCAGCGAAAGCGCATATTTGTTGACAGCAATACTCCTGACATTACCCTACTTTTCAGACTTGATACAACTTCCAACTAGCCATCGCCAACATTCCGTAAATAACAAACTTTAGCGGGCGTTGAGGCATAATTTGGCAGAATTTAGCACCTACTAAAACTCCCGGCACCGAACCCAACCAAATTGGCAAAACTAAACTCCAGTCTACCGTTCCGAGGCTGAGGTGTCCCAGAGATGTAAACATCAACAAAATTGCCGCCTGCGAAATATCTGTACCCACCAATTTAGAAGTATCCAGGCGGAAAAAAGCAATCAGCAACAGTGCAAACATCGAACCGGAAGACACGCTAGTGATTCCCACTATGCAGCCTAAAATTGCTGCAGCACTCACAGTACAAATACGGCCAGAATTAGTATTTAAGTCCCATTTAGGGGGCGAAGGCAATTTAAAACTAGGGAAAAATGTTTTGACCACTAATTGGGTCAGGGATAAAGCGACAATTAGTGCGATCCCTACTCCGAGACAGCGCAGCAATATGCTGTCTAAGTCCTGACTTCCGCTGGATTTGATGCAGTGTAAAATCCACACGCCAGCCAGGGAACCGGGTACGCTACCCAATGCCAGCCACTTAACTACTTGCAAGTCGAGGGTTTTTTGCTGCCAGTGTTTGAAGCCACCAACAACTTTCATCAGTGTAGCAGCTACGACATCCGAACTAATGGCAATTGATGCCGGAATCTGGAAAACAAAAATTAACATTGGGGTGATGAGCGATGCTCCGCCAACTCCGGTAAAACCAACGATAATGCCCACAAAAAAGCTGAGAAACGATAGTAATAAGTAATTCACTGTTATGCCCAAAAACTGTGTATTTAAGCGCTGCCAACCAACAAATAGATAACTTGGGTGGCTAGAACAACACAGCTACACAGGCTAAATATCACTTGCATCTCAAGATTTTTAACCCAAAAAATGTCTCTTCAACACTTTTGATTGGTCGCGTTTTCAGCAACAATGTTCTTGGTAAAAGTAAGTAAATGCAAATAAACAATCCTACACAAATTGTAGTGTAAAAGCTCCCTGATTTTCTTAAATGTCCCTGTGTAACTGCTCGAAAACCCTCGATTTATTTATGGGGTTTATATTCTGCCTTTTACCTTGAAGTGACGAGCGTCACAGGTAAAGCAGAGCTGAGGTTAACCGACTGCTGGCCGGAAAAGAAATCGGGAGTATCGAGAACATTAAAATGAATCAATGCCACAATGACAACTGTGAAGGCGGTTGATGATACTAAACCCGTTAATAACTCTTTTTTGAGGTTTTTTTCCTTGGGTTTGTCTGTAAAAACATCTAAAGTTCCTAGCTGCATCAACAGAATTCCCACAATATTGGAAAGCCAGTAGCCGACAATTGTGCAAGGAAACAGTAAATCTGGGGAAAGCCAACTAAAGATATACCCAAAGGCGTAGGCAATTGGCAGATTGAAAAATATGTCGTTCCACCAACACAGCGGTGATAACAAATATCCAATTGCCAGAAGCAACCCGCCTCGGATTTTTTTAAACCAGACTTCGTTAAAGCCCTTAGCTTCTGGCAACTGTTGGGTAAGTTGTCCTGCAAGCTGGTACTCTTGACTGACTTTTTTAGCGTTTTCCACGTTAATAGCTCATAACTCGCTCGACTTACCGTAGTTTAACAGCAAAGCTGAATTATGTCTAGTAAGTCAATCGACTTACCGTACTTTAGCTGCACAGGGGTAAGTCTACTTTCTTTGTGGCAGCAAAATATCGATCTGGGACAGGTTGTTGAGAACAGACAAGATTGCAAAAGTCCTTTTAATCAAATTTTCGGACGGGCTAGAAGCCCATCCCACAAGAAAAAAAATTTTGTGGGATGGGCTTCTAGCCCGTCCTAATTATTTTTGCAATTTTGTCTAATGCTGCCTGATGTCCTTTTTGCAATCAATCGGGTATTACAAGACTACTTGGGCTCAGGGCGGTTGCCAAAATTGAATAAATTACTCCAATCCCCAATAAGCCCACAGCGGAACTGAAAAATAAAACCATGCCGTCAGGGGGATTGTAGGTATCGTGGTCAATTTGGTGGCGAACGGTGAAGTAGTGCTTAGTTGAGATTAAGACTGTCACCCAACCTATTAGAGAGAAGATTAAACCCAACTTCCACCCCATCGCCTGACGGTAATGTACGGGCATTTGCACGACGCGAAGTCGGATGATGACGACGCCAAAAGCCATGAGGGCGATCGCAGCCCGCATCCATGCTAAGAAGGTGCGCTCATTTGCCGATCGATCGATCGCCCGCGACAGATTTTGCAGGTTTGGTTTCTCATCATCTACTGGCATCGGTTGGAACGATAATTGCACGCGATCGAACTCTTTAATATTCATAGTGAACCGCCACCATTATTCAGGTGCCATCAAACCAAATGAGCTAGAAGGAACGGTGAACATATAATAAATTACCCCAGCCCCTAGGAGTGCGATCGCGAGGCTAAAAAGAATTACCCAGCGATCCGTAGGTTCATAAGTATCGTAATCGATATCCTGACGGACACCAAAGTAGTGCTTAGTTGAGAATAACACCGTCAGCAAACCCACTGCTGAAAAAAGCAAACCCAACTTCCAGCCATTGCCGGGAGTTGGGAGTAGAGGGGGATGAAAGGTGCGAAGGCGCACGATAACTACGCCAAAACCCATCAGCGATATTGCTGTCCGCATCCATGCTAAATAAGTGCGCTCGTTTGCCAAGTGATCCCGCACCCGCGACGGATTTGGTCGCTTAATCTTTTCTGTAATTACTTTTGTGGATTTCCAATTTAATAGCATAGATAAACCTTTTAATTTTTACTGGAAATGAGAAGGTAAACCGATATATTTGCGCTGGGACGATTATCCGCCGGGTATTTATACCCGGCGGGATTTTGCGTTGCAACGGGCTTTACACAGCCGATCGCATTACAACTTCACCAAACCTAATCATTTTCCTCAGTAGGGGCGTTGGGAACTTGCGTATCTATGTAAGCCTGAGTCACATCAGGAACAAACCAATTCGCATCCCCAGGCTGGAAAACCTTAGCAGTAGGAACGTTGAATTCTACAGCCCCCGTATCGGGATTAGCTCTGGCTACAACTTGAGTTCCGTCAACTATCTTAACAGCTAGACCCCCCGTCAATTCTTCTGAAGGTTGATCTGTCGTTCTTAAATCAGTTGCTTTGATATCGCTGGGTAGATAAATTCCATCGCAATCCCATTTATGTTCAGTTGTTTGGCCGTCAGCTAGAAAATAAAGGGCATTCTCGTAAGAAGAAGAAGCTGCTTTTTTGCGTTTCTGGCCGTAGACAGCCAGGGTTTTTCCTGTCTCGTTGCGGCACTGACCCCAAGGTTTTCCAGTTTCTAAAGTGTATTTTTGAAACTCCAATTGAGAGATTTTTTGCTGAAGTTGCTCAGGGGTATAATTCTGGGCGGTATCGGGTGCGTCTTTCGCTGCCTTGAGAGTGTTCAGAGCTTGAGTCACTTCTATGTAGTCGGGATTGCTCGCATATTTCGGCGTTTTTGGAGCGTCTGCCCAAGATGGGGGAACGAATACTAAATTGGCGGCCATTACCAACAGCACTAAAACAAATTTGAAGATTTTCACAATTTTTCTCCTTTTCTCGATTGTCAGGTTTTTTCCAACTTTCTGTTTGCTTGCTATTTTAGGACTTAGGCAAAAACAATATCTCTTTAACTGGTTTGCCGGAGAAACCAAATTTTGCAGAATCGAAAAATCTGGTTTTTTAGGATTAGACCTATTGTAAAAGTCTATCGGTGTGGGGTAGTGGCAAAGTGTTCGGGCGATATTTTAAGGATTCCTCCTCAAATTTTTAGCTGAGTTGGATTCACCACTACAGGATTTAGTGAAATGACAGGTATATTCTTGCCTAATTCTGGCAACTTGCTAGCTCACAAAATGGCTTGAACTTTCGTAAAAATTCGAGGCTAAATTAGTTTAAAGCTGCTTTTAGCTCGGTTAATTAGTTCATTATTAACTTAGCATATTTGGTGATATATGGCAAGTAATTTAGAGACCATTTTAAGAAAACAATTGGTAAGGCAAAAATGATAGCTTATAAATTATGAACATCGGAAAAGTTATCTGCCTAGAAAGGGATGTAAGTAGCGGAACCGAGGCTAATTCTTAGTTGAATTAAAATGCCGGGAGCAGGCGATAAGTACCGCTTTCAATCAGAATAAATATTCCCAAGCCAATTAATACAAAAGGGACAACAGCCTTGGTATAGCGAGTCAAAATATGGGCGATCGCCCTTTGGCGAGTTAACCGATAAGCGGCATAAGACCAAACACCTACCATCACCGAGAAAACCGCCAAAATCACCAGCAAGCTCGGCAAATCGCTGCTAGCAAACAGCGGCAAGTAAATACCGATGTTGTCACCCCCATTCGCTACTGTTACCGCAGCCACATTCAAAGTTTGGGGGTTGAAAAGATTCGCAAGTCTTGACACAGCAGATGAGTTAGATTGACGGTTAAATTCGCCCGATACTGCTTGTACGTCATTTTCATCATTTTCTCTCTTGACTAAGTGACTGATGCCGATCGCGATCGGAACCAAACCCAGCAAGCCAATCCAAGCTTTCGGCACAATTAACCCACCAAAAAAACCGGGCAAACTAGCAGCTATGAGTGCTGCAAATCCGAGGTACTTACCGACAAAGATATGCCGGGGGCGGAAAGTATCATTTACCTGGGCGAAGAACAGCATCGAAATCACCATATCGTCGATATTGGTTGCGGCAAAAGATGTAATCCCGGCAATAATCGCTGCTGCAATCCAATTCATGTGGTGTCCCTGCAATTTTTTTAAACTTCAGTTTCGCTGGCGTTACTTCTGCTCATCGTTATCAAACAGAAACCGCAACCAACTAAAGATATTATACTTAAAGTGGGGCTTGCCAGAGTGCCGCTTTTAACCAGAATTGCCATTCCCAATCCGATCAAAACAAAAGGCACAAGCTGATTGCCGTAGCGAGTCAAAGTATCTGCGATCGCCCGCATTTGAATTAACCGATAAGCAGCGTAGCACCAAACGCCCACCATCGCGAAGAATACGCCGAGAATCACCGCCAAACTTTCTAAAGTATTGCTAGCAAAAAGCGGTACATATATCCCGATATTGTCGCCGCCATTTGCCACCGTCACCGCTGCTACGCTGTAAGTTTGAGGAGACAGAAAACTGCTAAAAAAAGAGTTCTCTGATTGCTCTAATTCTGCCTCAGATTCCGAATCGTCAGTTTCTGGATTCAGCAAGCGGCTAAGCCCGATCGCAATTGGCAGCAAACCCAGCATTCCGATCCAATCTGGCGGAAAGATTAAGCTGCCAAAAAAGCCGGGAAGGCTAGCCAAAACCAGTGCAGTAAAGCCCAGAAACTGACCGAAGACGATATGCCTGCGCCGAAATATTGCATTCACCTGCGAGAAAAACAGCAGCAGAATCAGAATATCGTCAAGGTTCGTAGCCGTAAAAGCTGTCATCCCCGTAGAAATTGCTGTTAGTAATTCATTCATTTCTGTGTCTCCTCAGATTTTTTATTTCGTTCTACTGGCTGGGATCGTATCTTAGGAACGGGCAAGATGCCCGTTCCACACAAATTAAATTTTATTGTGGCTAGTTGCTCCTAGCCTGCCCTTGAAAGGCCGATCGACAATGCTGCAATATCTCAGTCAAAACCAGTTGCTAAAAACTCTTCGTCCTGGCTGAGAACTGGTAACTGCTAATCAAAAACCATCACTGTCAAAGGGGACTGTTTTCAATCGAACACCACCGTAAATTGCATTTTCTTCGTCGAATTTGGCATGAATTGCGTCAATACCATGCTCCATCGAACGCACAAGTCCAGGAGAGCGCCGCCGCTGCAACACAAACCACCCGCAAGTAGCAACCAAATACATCAAGAACAAGTAAGGAAACGCATCGTAAGGAGCTTCGGGAACTGGGAACATAGTGCTGCCTGGAATGCCCACACTGCCCGCAATCGGAATCATCATAAATGCGATCGCCACCACCGAGAACACCACATCCCGCAGGCGCAATTTACCAATTTTGTGCAAGTAAACTGGAGCCGCGATCGAAATCAAGATGTATACAGTTAAAAATCCGTAGCTGCAAATTGCCCCCAAATAACCCATACAATCGAACAGTTTGATGTTAAACATAGACATCACAGCAGGCACCAAAAATGTCATAAATGTACACATCGTTACTGCAACGTGGGGAGTTCTATTAGACGAATGCGCTACACCTAATGAAGAGTGAAACAAACCGTGCCGCGCCATCATAAAAAACACTCTCGCGGCTGGATTGATGCTGCCGAGCACGCAAGCAAAAAAGCTAAATAAAGCGCCGAAAGCCACTAACTCTCCCAGCCAGCCCATCCCGACTTGTTGCGCTAGAAAAGTCAGAGGTTCTTCACTATTAGTAATAGAAACTCCAGTACCGCTAAAACCCAAAACCTCAATATAGGTCATCAAAATGAAGAATAAGCCTGCCATGACAGCACTGCCCATGACAGCTCTGGGGATATTTTTTAAGGGTTTTTTGGCTTCGTCGCCCAGAGATGTAGCGCTTTCAAAACCTGAGAAACCAAACATTACTAAGACAAGTCCCGTCGCTATGTTGCCCGGAGTTACGCCTTCCAAAGTTAATTGGGACATATCCAGGGCAAAACCTTTGTGCGCCCAGATGATAATTCCTAAAAGTGCGATCGCAGCCACTGATGCTCCTTCCAGCCACAGCATCGCCATAGCTGAGAGTTGGATATCTTTATAACCTGCATACCAAGCAACGCCCGCCCCGATCGCTAACAGCGTAATCGGCGAGGGATGGATGCCTAAATGACCGATGAAAGTACCCGTAAAGTTGGCAAAACCACACAAAACGGCCATCGCAGTAAATAGATAAGCGAGTACCAAACTCCAGCCGCAAATTACGCCGGCAGTCGGGCCAAGTCCTTTAACAATATAAGAATAAAGAGAACCTGCAGAAGCCGATCGACTCGCAAATTGGTTGATATTGATGCTGACAAATACTAGGCCTATCAAGCCGATGAGAAAGCTCAGCCAAGCCCCGTTACCCGAAAGAGCGACGATTAAACCTATATTAGATGCGGGTATAGTTGTAGGTGCAATGACGGCAAAGGATTGAGCTAAAACCTCCCCGAAGGAGAGGCAGTCCGGCTTTAAGCCGTGGGGACTGTGATTTTTTGGCGTTTTCTTAGTCATTTATCTTCTCTCTTTTTGTTGATCGACTTTTGGCGATCGGCTTAAACTTGTCGGTGCTGCTTCAGCATCGGGCCCTGCGTTAGAAGCTTAAGTATCACCTTAAGGCTCTTCAGAGGTAGAATCAAATGTTGTTTGTTATCGAATTAATAAATACAAGTGATGCAGTGCCGTCGCAAAAATAACTGTTGGAATACGGGATCTATCTGTCGCCACAAGCTCAAACCCTTGATGTTAAAAGGAAAATTTAAATAGCGGCTGGCAACCGTGCTTTTTGGGGAATTCCAACCTGTACAATAAAGTCAAAAAGTTCAGATAAAAGTTGAGCCGCAAAAGATTTTTTTTTCAAAAAATAACTGTATTTAGTAAAGGAACCCTCAGCATGGCCGGAATGACGCTTGACCAACTGCGAGTTTTTCTAGCTGTCGCGGAACACCTGCACTTCAGCCGCGCAGCGGAGGAACTTTACATCACCCAACCCGCTGTCAGCGCGACAATCCAAAGCTTAGAGGCACAATACGGAGTAAAACTATTTCACCGCATCGGCCGCCGCATCGAAATCACAGATGCTGGGAAGTTGCTGCAAGTTGAAACGCAGAAAATTCTAGACCAAGTTGCTTTGACAGAGAGAGGTTTGCGGGAGTTGAACGACTTGCAGCGAGGCGAATTAAACTTGGGTTGCAGTCTGACCATTGGCAATTATTGGTTGCCTGATAAACTTAGCAAGTTCAAACAAAAATATCCTGGTATTTGCGTGAATTGTACTCTGGCAAATGCCGAAGAAATTTGTGCGGGGACGGCGACGGGAACATTTGATTTGGGTTTAGTGACGGGAGATATTAAAGCTTCACTTAAGAGCACTCTGGAGGAAGAAGTTGTAGGCAGCGAACGCTTGCTGATTGTAGTTGGCAAATCTCACCCTTGGTTTGAACGTGCAGAGGTTAGTTTAACGGAAATTGTGAAAACGGATTGGGTGATGCGAGAAGCTGGTTCTGGAGTTCAGCAAATGTTGGAACAAGCTTTGCAAAGTTGGGGCATTAATCCCCATGAATTGAATGTAACTTTAGTTTTGAACAGTAGTGAAATGGTAAAAGCAGTGGTGGAAAGCGGCACAGGTGCAGCGGCTATTCCTGAATTGATGGTAAAAAAAGAATTGCAGCTATCTACACTGCGAGCAATAAAAATTTCAGCTATCGAACCGAGTTCAAATGTATCTTTTGAAATAATTAAACCTGTTTTGAAACTGAAACACCGACAGCGCTTTCAAACTGGAATTACTAAAGCTTTTGAACAGAGATTAACTTAAGGTGCTGGGTAATATCATGTCTGATCTATCGCCCATAATACATAAGCCGGGGCGGGTTTGTGAGATTGTCCGTTAGGGGCAAATATTATTGGTGAACCCGCCCCTACAAGAATCAGGGTAATCGACCGGACATGATATAATTGGTAATTCAGGACTTACGCACGAATAGTCAAGAAACCGGGTTTTTTACCGACATAAAAAGCTAAATTCCCTGTATTTTTGTACTGGACTTGTGCACCGATGGTCAATCGATTTTAGATTTTAGATTTTAGATTTTAGATTGAAGCATTGACCCCACGGATAAATTCGGGGGGCAAGTTTCATCGGATACAGGTTTTTTATTTCTGGACGGATGAATCACGTGGCGGGTATCCTGGATGCTTTCGGTCAGAAACCGGGTTTTTTTCCGAAAATCCTTCGTTGTAGGTCACAGATTAGGTAAAAAACCCGGTTTCTTTGGGCTGATGCGTCCAGGGCTGTTATCTCTCAACCAATTTCCTCAAGTCCAATAAATTTTTACCCCCATCACCAACAATCAGCGGCAATTTCCCATCCCATTTTTCTATAGCCTGCCTTTCCAAAAGTTCGGGAGTCAAATTGTCCCGCAGCAACCTTTGCACTTCGGCTTCTCCCTTGGCTAAATTCACCTTAGCCTCGGCCTGTTTTACTGCCTTCAGCGCTAAAAACTCCCCTCTTTTTGCCTCCTGTTCGGCAATTTGTTTCGCCTCCACCGCCTCGCTAAACCGCTCAGAAAAGTGAACGTGTACTAAAGAAATATCGTCAACGGCAATGTGATATGTAACCAGCCTCAAGGTCAAAGAATCATCAACGGCGGCTTTAACTTCTCCCCGTTTAGTAATAATTTCTTCAGCCGTGTATTTGGCCATAACTGCTTTTAATACTTCTTCAACTGCCGGATCTATAATGCGAACCACGACTTCTTTTTCGTCACCTATTTGTTGAAAAATAGCATTTGCTTCTTCTGGGATAATGTGCCAGTTGAGCGCTACATCCGTGAAAACATCTTGCAAATCTTTTGAGGAAGCTTCAGCGGAACTTTCCTGTTTCTGTACGCGGACGCTCAACTTTTTTACAGTATAAACTGTGGGGACTATTACGTGAATTCCTTCTCCTAGTACCTGTTCTTGCACTTTACCAAACTGCATCAGCACGCCCCGTTCTCCGGCGTTGACTATGATAAAAAATTTGGAAAAAATAGCTAAAAATACTATTACTACAGCTAGTTGAACAGCTAGGTAAAACTCTTTATTTTTTTTATTGCTGGATTTGAGTGAGTCAACGTTACTGCTGGATTCTAAAACCATATTCCACCCCGATCGCACTTAATTCTCTGCTCAAGATTGACTTAATAGATATTCTATTTTCCTGCCATCAACAACTGTTCAAAATCCGCTGCAGCCAAAGGAGGACTGAACAAATATCCTTGCATTATATCGCACTTATAGCGCCAGAGAAAATCTTTTTCGGCTTCTGTTTCAACTCCTTCGGCAATTACCTCAAGACAGAGACTGTGCGCCATTTCAATAATAGCTTTCACAATTGCTGCATTGGTGCAACCATCGGTGATATTGCTGATAAAACAGCGGTCTATTTTTAAAGTATCGAAGGGGTATTGCGTCAGATAGCTTAAAGAAGAGTACCCAGTTCCGAAATCATCAATAGATATAGAAACTCCCAATTTTTTCAATTGTTGCAAAGTAGCGATCGCACTTTCGGCATCTTCTACCATCAAACTTTCGGTCAGCTCTAATTCCAAACTGCTCGCTTGCAAACCAGTTTCTGCTAAAATTTGGGCAACTCTGCTGCTGAGATCCGGTTGGTGAAATTGGCGTGGCGACAGATTCACCGCTACCCGCAGCCCCGAAAAACCAGCATTTTTCCAAACTTGCATTTGCCTGCAAGCTGTCTGCAAAACCCACTCGCCTAACTGTACAATGAAGCCAGTTTCTTCGGCAGCCGGAATAAATTCTGCGGGCGAAATCAGCCCTTTTTCTGGATGTACCCAGCGCACTAAAGCTTCGGCGCTGATAATTTTACCAGTGTGGACATTGACCTGCGGCTGATAATAAACTTGGAATTCTTCTCGTTCCAGTGCGTCGCACAAACTTGTTTTTATCCGCTCTAATTTGTCGGCATCTTGGATCAATTCGCTGCTTTGCGATCGCAAAGTATTGTACTGTTCGGCGAAAGCTTCTTGTTTTTTCAAGCGGCTCGATATCGCGCCCACAAGTTCAGCTTTAGTAAAAGGTTTAGTCAGGTAATCATCTGCGCCCAATTCCATACCTTGCCGCATTTCAGAGCGATCGGCTTTACCAGTGAGAAAAACAAAAGGTACTGTAGCAGTAACAGGATTAGATCGCAAGGCCACCAGCACCCCATACCCGTCAAGTTCTGGCATCATCACGTCGCAAATAATCACGTCGGGAACATTTGACACCGCCGCATATAAACCTTGCGATCCATTTTCTGCACCCGTCACGTCGAAACCTTCAGCTTTAAGGAGTTTGAGAATATTCTCGCGAATTACTTGCTCGTCCTCAATCACTAGAATCTTTTTCATACGTCATTCCCTGAAAGCGGTATAATTGATAGGCGTTACTGAACGCGATAAGCGTCCCAATAACTGAGAACGCACAGCTCGATCGGCCCAACAGCGGAATATTTTCCGACACAAATAGCAAACACCTGAAAAACGCTAATTTTTCAAGCACAACTAGATTAATGTTTCTGTGCTTACTCAGTGCCGTCCGTATTATTACGAGGTTAATTAATAATCTCTCAACTAATTCTAGGCGATCGACAGTTAGCAGCGCCTTAAATAACTGCTAAACTAATTGTGCCGCCTGAACGATTGTCTGCAAACAATCTCAGCCTATTTATACCAGTTGCCAAAAACCATGCAACTGCAAGCAAGTTCCAAACCCTTGCAGAGTCAGTCTTTCCCCCTTCTTCAATGTAAAATCTCAACTTTTAAATCTCAAATGGTATTACCTACTGGATTCCCTGAACCCGCACAGATTGGGGTGATAGAAGTTAAGCAATATCCTCAGTACCGCGCTGTCACCTACACCCACGCGGGCGATTTGCGACAAGCGACAGGAATCGCCTTCAATCCCTTATTTCAACACATCAGCAACAACCAAATTGCGATGACAACACCAGTAGAAGCGCGCTACACGGAAACTTCCGGGCAAATCGATGCAGTTCCCCAAGCTGAAGTTTCGTTCCTCTATGCCGCACCAAATATCGCCCCCAGTAGCGTTAACTCCGCTGTAGAAATCACGGATACTTCGCCGATGACGGTTGTCAGCATTGGCGTGGGCGGGGCCTACACTTGGGAAAGCTACGAAAATAACCTCCAGAAACTTAAAGATTGGCTTCAAGAACATCCCGAATATGAAATAGTCGGGCCGCCGCGCCGCTTTTTTTACAATTCCCCGATGACGCCGGAAGCAACTAAAATCAGCGAGGTACAAATTCCCATCAAGTCCCGCTGACGTGAACAACTAATTCGCGAATGTGACCCCGCTGGCGGTGTTCCCACAGGTAAATTCCCTGCCAAGTTCCTAACAGTAACCTGCCGCGATCGATCGGGATTTGTTCAGAAGTATGAGTCAGCGCAGTGCGAATATGGGCCGGCATATCGTCTGGGCCTTCGGCATCGTGAATGTAGCGATCGTCCTCCGGTACCAGTTTAGCCAAAAAGTTAGCCAAATCCTTAAGTACATCCGGGTCAGCATTTTCTTGAATCACCAAACTAGCAGAAGTGTGGCGCAAAAATAAGCTACAAAGTCCCGTTTTAATACCTGAATTCGCCACCGCATCTTCTATCTTAGGAGTGATTTTGCACAGAGATTTCCCTGTAGTTTGAATCTTGAGTATCTGTTGATAGTGAGTCATAGGATTTGGGATGTGGGATTTGAGATTTGGGATTTTCAAAGAAACTCTTGCAAAAATATTCTCCTATTGTTACATCTTACTTCTTCCTTTTTTATTATGTAGGTTGGGGTTGAGGAACGAAACCCAACACTCATTAATTGGATGTTGGGTTTCGTTCCACGGGCCCAACCTACCACTACCACTACTACCACTACTACTGGTATATTAGACCTCTCCAATAATTATTGTGGAACAGGCATCCTGCCTGTTCAAAACTTACTATTCGGTCGAGGTCTAATAAAAATAGTCTACAACAGCTTGGGCGATCGCCTCCGTACCATTTTTATCCAATTTATCCGACAAACGGGGCGGATGCAGCGGTTGTCGCAAAAACTCCCAATCCCCCTCAAAAAACTCCGTCGCCGTCACAATTTGATGTTCCGCATAATTTTGAAGCCATTCCAGCAACACCGCAGCTTCTGCAAAACCTTCTCTCATTATAGAAACAACAGGTATTTCCAAGCGCAAAGCTTCCGCAAAAGTGCTGTATCCCGGTTTAGAAACTAAGCGCCCGCAGACAGGCATAATATCAACCGGACGGGGTAAAATCGGGAGAGATTTTGCAAACTCCTGATTTTTGACTTTAATCAAATTCGGCAAATCGGGAGCTCCCGCATCAAAAGTAATAAATTGCCAGTCGCTAAATTGCTGTAAATTTTGATAAGGAATTTCCTCTAAACCCAATCCGCCGAAAGTCAACAATACAGTTTTTTCCAGCGGTGTTTCGATGCCGAATACTTCCCGAACTTTATCGTTACTGTAGCGAGGATTGCCGCCAGTCAAGCCCACATCTTGAATATTTGGGAAAGCTGGCATCGGTTCGTGCAAAGGAAGACGAAAAAGCCGATCGCACATTCCGAAACATTCACCAATCCAATCTGCCATTTCTACAAATTCCCCGCCCCAATCTCGATAGATAAAATCCCACCCAAAATTGCTCATCATCCAGCAGGGAACCCCAGCCGCTGCCGCCATTCGCGTTGCCAAAGGAGGAATATCTGCCAGCACCAAACCCACCCGATTTTGCTTGATAAAAGTAACTTCGCTGGCAATTAGGGAATTTTGCTTTTTCCGAATTTCCCGCAATTTTTCCAGCGTCGCGTCTTTATCCATATTCAAACTGTCAGCTTGCACGACTCCGACATCAAAAGCGCGGGGACGGTGGATAAAGTCGCCCGTAATATAAGATTCTAGCAGCCAGCGAGGTGCTGTTGTTGTGATAATTAGTAAGATATCTGGATTTAATTCTTGAATTTTTGCAGCTACCGAGGAGACTCGGACAGCGTGGCCGAATCCGTGATTTGTGATGGCAATATATAATGTTGGTCGAGACATTGATAATAGGGAATTGGGAATTGGGAATTGGGAATTGGGAATTGCGAATTGGAGGTAGAGACTGGAAGCCAACAAGGCAAAGCTTCAAGCGACGTACAACCAACAATGACACAATTAATAACTAATGACTATCGAATATGCAAGAACTCATCAATCGGACGCGCCCTCAGACCAAACAGGCAATTGATTAATCTTGTCCAGGGTTATATCTACATACTTTTTACCGTCCGCTGCTAGATTTTCCCCAAAATATCCCTCATCGCCGTCATGCTTGTGAGGGCCGCTCAAAGCTGCTGCATAGCGGCCTTGCAAACGAGCTTGGTTGAAAGGAGAAGTCGCGTACCAGTACCAGCGACTCGGAAAAACTATGCCGCCAATATCCTCAATTGAATCGCGAGTGCCGTGAAAGTGGAAAATGCGATCGGCCTCTGCAAAACCATTTTCTCCCGAAAACACGCCCCCAACCGAAACAACCGTAATTTCTGCCTTCAGCCATTCTTTAAGATAGCGAGTAGCACCCAAAGCAACTTGTGCACCGCCGCTAGTGCCAATTAAAATAACTTTCAAAGGTTTTTGAGGATTAACTGAAATGGGAGATTGAGCATTCATGCGATCGATAATTGCCTTAGCCATTCCCTGATTGTATGCAAATCCGTAGCGATAATCTAGAGAAATTGCAAACCTCCAGAGATTGCGAATTTTGATGAATATATCCCCCGCAATCGGCCCGCTTTTTGCCTGTTCTGCAAACCGCCAAAAAGGAGCTAGCCACCGCTCTCCTCCTAAACTTTTGTTAGACGCTGAATAAGGAAAAACATCGCCCACTGCTACACACTGCGGGTGACTTTTAACTAAACGCTTGAGAAAAAACTCTTCACCAGGGGTTAATTCATCCCCTGAAAAATCGCCAACTCCCGGTAAAAAGATGATATAACAATTGAGCTGCGAAGACTTGCGGGCTTCTAAATTGCCCTTGTTTGAGGGCAGTATCTCCGGTGGATTTTTCTTAATCCCAAAAGTTTCGGCACTTTGATTCAGCCACCATATAACAGTTCCCACCGGCGAAAGAATGCCCCAAATTATCAGGATTACACCTGCGATGAGCAACAAATTTAAACTTCCCCCGCGCAGCCATGCAAGTATCCGTAAAATCAATCTTAGCATTTAATAAAATCTGGTAGAATGCCAATTAATTACCTAATTACCTACAAATAGTTCGGTGATTCTGCTGTATTAGAGCTTATTTTGTAAAAGTTGTCAACTATCTTGAGGAGCAGGAGTTCAACGTGAAGGGAGAAGATTCAATTGCAGGCTTGGGGGCAACGCTTTGGAACGCACTTTCATTGAACGGCAATTTTTACGAAAAAACTCCCTACACTCGCAGAACTAAGCGGATAGCTTTAACAATTGTAATTTTAGCTGCGCTGTCCCGCGTGTTGGGCAGTGCTGTCATTTTGTTAATCAATCGAACTGAGCTATCAGTGTTATTTTTAGCACTTTGGATAGATGGTTTGGCAGTCGCGGGGGGTTATTATTTTTGGACTTTCACTATCTTTAAAATCGGAGAGTGGCTGAAGCAGGGGCACGTAACTTATGGGGAGTTGTTGGTTCCGATCGGCTTTGCTTACGCGCCCCAAGTGCTCAATTTTTTAACCTTAATTCCCTTGCTGGGAGAAGGAATAGAGCGCATATTAGCTGTGTGGAGTTTGCTAGCTGTAATTGTGGCGGTTCGCCAAGGTTTGGATATTCAAACTCGCTGGGCGGTGTTAATTTGTCTGGTGGGTTGGCCGTTGATCCAAATTGCGATCGGCTTTGTGAAAGTAATTGAACAGTTGCTTTCACGATGGCTTTAATTCATCAATACGGCAGCAGTATAGTAAACTCGCTGCCCTCTCCAGGTTCCGACTTGCAAATTAACTTTCCTCCATGTTGTTCTACCACAATTTGATAACTGATAGACAATCCCAAACCCGTCCCCTTACCTACCTCTTTAGTAGTAAAAAACGGGTCAAATATTTTACCCAATACCTCCGAACTCATCCCCACACCATTATCAACAATGCGAATTGCTACTTGATTTCCTTCGGCGACTTCAGTGCAAATCTGAATTGTCGAGTCAAATTCTTTCCCTCTTTTTTCGCGAGACAAAGCATCAATAGCATTAGTCAGTACATTCATAAATACCTGATTAATTTCTCCCGGATAGCAGTTCACTAAAGGCAAATTGCCGTACTCCTTGAGCACTTGAATATCAATTAATTTGTGATCCAAAATCATCAACGTGCTGTCGATACCTTCGTGGAGATTAACCCATTTTCTATCTGATTCATCTAGCCGAGAAAAGTTTCGCAGCGACAGCACAATATCGCGAACTCTCGCAGCACCCACTCTCATTGACTCTATCATTTTAGTGAAATCAGTCATCAAAAAATCTAAATCTATTTGCTCTGTTTCATTGACTATTTCTTGCACGGGATTTGGGTAATGATTTTGGTATAAACGTAGTAAATCTAGTAAGTTTTCAGCGTATTCATTGGTGTAATGTAAATTTCCATAAATAAAGTTAATGGGGTTATTAATTTCGTGAGCAATTCCCCCTACCACTTGCCCTAAACTGGACATTTTTTCACTTTGGATTAGCTGCAATTGAGTGTGGCGAAGTTCTTCCAATGCAGTATGCAATTTCTCAGTTCTTTGCGCTACTCGCGTTTCCAGAATAGTATAAAAACGGGCATTTTCTAGAGAAATAGCTGCTTGTGCAGACAATATTCCCAAAATTTCTAGCCTGTCGCTAGTAAAAGCACCCTTTGTTAAATTATTTTCTAAATAAAAAATTCCCGTAAGGTTGCCTTGATGGATAATTGGCAATACCAGGATAGATAGGGGTTGATTGCTCGCAATATACGGGTCAAATTGAAATTGATCTGTTCTAGTAGCATCATCTAAAACCAAGTATTTTTGAGTTATTTCTACATAGTTAATCAAGGAAATTGGGAGAAGATCGGATTCTGCCATCGGGAGAGATTGTAACACGATAACATCATTAAACTGACCTGTAACTCCAGCTTCTATGAATAATTGATTACCTGTCTTGGCAAGAAATAATACTTTTTGAGCGCCTGCATTTTCCTTCACAAGCTGTACGAGTTTCTCTAGCAAGCGGCTGAGGATAATTTCGCTCGAAACAGCTTGAGATGCTTTGATAACAGTTGGTAAATCCAGCATAAAGCTATTGTCAACAGTAGTGGTAGCAGTCATGATATCAACATTTTTAGATATTGCTCCTTGATTGGGATCAACTAAATAATGATAACGGGATTCTAAGTATTTAACTTTTGCTATAGCTCCCCAGCGGATGTAGGCATAATAAGCTTTTGTCAGATAAGTTCGAGCAATTATCTCTTTATCCCAAGATTGATAAAACTCTCCCGCTAATTCATAGGCTAATGCTTCTTCTTGGATGTAACCGTTAGCAGCCGCTCCTTTAATAGCGAAGTCATAATAATCCATTGCTGCAAGTTTATCGCTAAAAATTCTAGCTTTCTCAGCTTCAACTAAGTCGTACTTGTGCTGATAATTCATGGGTGCATGGTAGGCCCACTTTTTCATGATTTGCTGATTAGAGTTAACAATAGCTAAGTCTGCTTCTTGATTGTCACTGTCAGGATAGTGAGCGAGGATGGCCAGCGAATAGTAGAAATTGTGTACCCCAACAGTGATTAAGCCGATCGCCCCATCTGCGTATTCTGCCGCTAATTTACCGCTGGCCACAGCCGCAGCATAATCTTTAAGTAAATAAAGCAGCATCAATTTAGCAACATAAGCTGCAAACAGCGACATTCGATTATTTTCTTTCTGCCAACGGGACATCACAGCAGGTTCATCCAACCTGCCGCTAACTAACCGTACTTGCTCTGCTGTTTTGCTTCTTAAACTTGAAGCAATTACTTGCCAAATTTTAGCATAACCTATGGCAAATTCGTGTTTATTTTTTACCAAAAATTCCATATAAATGCTTTGTTTTTCCGTGACATATTCTAGCGGTTGTCCCACCAGAAATAAATTAGTAATATAGTGCTTAGAATTATAAATTGCCCATTCTAAGTCACCACTTTCCACACCAAAATTTCTTCCTTCTAGAAAGGAAGCAAGTGTATTTTTAGTAGACTCTTTCCATATTCTTATATGACCATTAAACATTACATAAACCTTAGCTTTCTGTTGGCTAGCATTAAATTGTACTAGCAGCTTTAAAGCGATTAGTCCAGCGTAGTAGCCAGCTTCGATGTCGCCTTCGATGCCGCACAGCATCATTCCATAAAGAGTATAGGGAAAACTAGCTAATGCTGAATGACCGCGATCAATACAAAGATTGACCATAGTCAAGACGAGGGAGGACACAATTTCAGGTTTGGCAATATAAGCAGGAGGATAGAGGGCTGTCAGGATTTCCATAGCTGCCAGTTGATAAGGATCTGTCATAACTGGCAGATTGGCTAATTCCTCAATTCGCGGCAATTTTGGCACTGCAATGGTGTGCTTATCTAATAGGTTGACTCCCAGCATTTCCAGCACTTCTAGACCTGTTTCAACAGCTTTTAGCATCTGGCTTTGAGCCTGATAAAAAAGGATCTTGAGCTGATACACTTTCACTATGTCAAGCTGGTTTTTAGCCCATCGCAAAACCACTTCTGCCAAAACTTCTGCTTGCTCAAAGTTGGTGTTTAAATATTCTGCTTCCAGCGTCTCTACATACAGCCGCAGCGTCATGTTATAGTTGCAAACCCAGCTATCAGGTGCTAATAAGGAAATTCCCACATTCAAATACTTAACAGCGGGTTCATAAGCGTTAGCTGCTTTTGCCTTATGCCCAGCCATTAAATTTAATCCTGCTAATTCATCTTTTTCTGATTGCAGGCTCAGACAATCAATTCCTACATTCAACTGGTTGATAATATCAAAAATTTTCTCTTCTACTTTATCGGCGGGCGTCTTTTCCAACAGCAATTTACCGATACTAAGATGAGTGGCTTTCTTTTCATCATCAGGAATCAGCGAATATGCAGCTTGCTGGACGCGATCGTGCAAAAATTTATAGCTGATTCGCGAAGAATCGAAAGTTAAATTAGCTCCTCCTTCTCCATCTAAAAATAAAGGAATGAGGTAACTCTCATTCAATGGAAGTATTAACCCCGCTTGCAAAGCATCCCAGAGTTCCGTCGCAGTGACTGATGGAGATTTTGCGTTGACAGTAGAGAGAACATCTAAAGTGAATTTGTCCCCAACACAAGCGGCTAATTTCAAAATTTCTCGTGTAATCTCTGGCAATTTTTGAATCCGACTGGCTACCAGTTCCACTACACTCTTATCTGTAATACCAATAGCTTGAATCTCCTCAATGTTCCACTGCCACTGCCCTTTTATCCCGGTAGACAGCAGCCGGGTAAAGTCAAATTTTAAAAGTTTTTCTTGATAAAGAGTGTTGAGCAATTGCGTCACGAAAAAAGGATTACCACCAGTTTTATTCCAAATTAACTCCGCTAAGGGGTGAATTCTTTCTGAGTCATTCAACGTCTCAGAAATTAACTCAGTCACCTGGGCTAAAGAAAGAGGTTGCAGCACAAATTGGTTGATAATAGTCCCCGTTCGTTCAAGGTACTCTACTGTTTGCATTAAAGGATGTGTAGAGCTAACTTCATGGTCTCGATAGGCTCCAATTAATAGTAAATATTTGCTATCGGGGTCAGTTGCCAGCAATTCCATTAATTTCAACGTCGCTGAATCTGACCACTGCAAGTCATCAAGAAATATGACTAATGGATGCTCTTTTTGCGCGAATACGTGGATAAATTCTTTGAATAGCCTGTTAAAGCGGTTTTGTGCTTCAGTTGGGGCAAGTTCGGGAACGGCAGGCTGTTTGCCAATTACCAATTCTAGTTCGGGAATCACGTCAATAATTACTTGCCCGGAATCACCTAGTGCGGCTAAAAGTTGATGTTGCCAATCTTGTAATTTTTTGCTATTTTCGGCAAGTAACTGCTGGATCAAAGATTGAAAAGCTTGAATTAAAGATGCGTAAGGTATATTCCGCTTGAATTGGTCAAATTTACCTGAAATAAAATAACCCCGCTGTCTGGTGATGGGTTTTTGAATTTCGCTAACTACGGCCGATTTGCCTATACCTGCATAACCCGACACTAGGATCAGTTCAATTTGGGAAGGGGAAGAATTTTCCTCGCAAAGATTAGCTACACGTTCAAAGGCTGCCAATAGTTCGCTGACTTGTGTTTCCCGACCGTACAATTTTTGAGGAATCAACAACTGACTCAATATATCTAAGTTTCCGGGGGTAAAATCGACTATCTTGCCTGTAGTTTCTAACTGATTTAAACAATTTTCTAAATCGGCTAACAATCCGCCTGCGCTTTGATATCTATCTTCGGCATTTTTGGCCATCAATTTCATCACAATTTGTGAGATGGCTGGTGGAATGTCTGAATTAATTTGATGGGGTACAATTGCTTGAGATGCTATGTGACTGTAAACTATCTCTAACGGGTCGTTACTCATAAATGGTAATTGACCTGTCAGCATTTCATATAAGGTAATACCGAGAGAATAAAAGTCGGTGCGGTAGTCGAGGGTGCGGTTCATTCTCCCGGTTTGTTCGGGAGACATATAAGCAAAAGTACCGACTATCGAGTTAATATTATTAATTTGGGGATTTTCTTTGGACAATCGTGAAGCAATCCCGAAATCTGTCAGTTTAATAATTCCTGTTTGGCTGTTGAGGATGATATTGCTCGGCTTAATATCTTTGTGAATAATTTTTTGAAGGTGTAGATATTCTAAGGTTTTTATGAGTTGGATGCCAAACCTCAAACAAGTGATGACTTCGAGCTTTTGTCTGGACATCAGGCGATCGATAGATTCGCCCTCAAAGTCTTCCAAAAGCAAGCCCAGACGGTTGTCAAAGGTTTCTAGGCTAATGACTTTAACTAGGCCCGGATAATCTAAATGTTGGCGAATGCGATACTCGTGCTTGATCCGAGTAATTGCATCGAGGGTAGGATATTCAGCTTTCAGGATTTTGAGTACGGTTGTCTCCTGCTGGGTGGGGATTTTTCCTCGATAAATAATCGTTTCGATACCTTCGTGGAGAGTGGAGTGGATTTGGTATTGCGAGAGAAATTGCATGGAGTTATCCTAAGAGTTGAAAATATATCTGATTCGAGTCGCTGTTCGCTGTTGACTGACGGCACGACCACCCTCAACCCTCAAAAGTCTTGACATTGCAACTGTTATATGCTTAATTCAACCATCTAGTTATGCCAACAAAAATCAAGCTTTATTTGCTTGAACAAGAATACAATTTATACATAAAATGATAGTATTCAGGCAATCAAGCCATTTTGCTACTATTATTCTCAATTAATATCCGATCGACAGCGGACGGCAACCACACCCCTACTATTCGGGTCTCCCCACTGTCCCTACCCCCTTAGCAAGATACATTGTTAAAGAAGGAAATACACAAAAATTTACATCTATAATTTGTGTAGTGTTCCAAATCGCTCCTCACCAGCAGCGATACAGCCCTCGCCAAGACAGTAGGATAGAAAAAATATGTTTGAACGCTTTACAGAACAAGCCATTAAAGCAATCATGCTAGCCCAAGAGGAAGCGCGACGCCTCGGTCACAATTTTGTAGGCACCGAGCAAATTCTTCTGGGGCTCGTCGGCGAAGGCACTGGCATCGCTGCAAAAGTATTACTGGATATGGGCCTCAATTTGAAAGAGGCGCGCAATGAAATCGAAAATATCATCGGTAGAGGTTCCGGGTTCCTCCCACCGGAAATTCCTTTTACGCCCCGCGTCAAGCGCATTTTTGAGACGGCGCTGAACGAAGCGCGGCAGTTAGGCCACAATTACATCGGCACCGAGCACATCCTGCTAGGGCTGATTCAGGACGATGAAGGGGTGGCGGCGAAGGTGCTGCAAAACTTGGGAATCGATCGCCAGAGAGTCCGCACGCAGGTAATTCGTGCCGTGGGAGAAGTGGCGGCGGTACCTGGAGGTAGGGGAGATAGCGGCGATCGCAAAATCCCGACTTTAGAAGAATTTGGCACAAACTTGACCAAGTTAGCCGCAGCCGGCAAACTCGATCCCGTGGTGGGCCGCGAAAATGAAATCGAGCGTGTGATCCAAGTGCTCGGCCGCCGCACGAAGAACAATCCAGTGTTAGTAGGCGAACCGGGAGTAGGCAAAACCGCCCTCGCCGAAGGCCTAGCCCAGCGGATTGTTAATAGAAACGTCCCGGAAATTTTAGAAGACAAACAAGTAATCAGCCTCGATATGGGTTCGCTGATTGCTGGTACAAAGTTCCGAGGCGAATTTGAAGAACGGCTAACGAAAATCATGGCCGAAATTCGCGCTGCCGGCAACATCATTCTGGTCATTGATGAAATTCACACCTTAGTCGGTGCAGGCGCAATTCAAGGTAGCATGGACGCCTCCAATATGCTCAAACCAGCCCTTGCTAGAGGCGAATTGCAGTGTGTTGGCGCCACTACCTTGGACGAATATCGCAAGCATATCGAGCGCGACGCTGCCTTAGAACGCCGCTTCCAACCGATCAAAGTCGGTGAACCGAGCGTGGCTGAAACAATAGAAATATTGTACGGGTTGCGATCAGCCTACGAACAGCACCACAGACTGACGATTTCCGATGCAGCTATAGAAGCAGCGGCTACACTGTCAGACAGGTACATTAACGATCGATTTTTGCCAGACAAGGCGATCGACTTAATTGACGAAGCAGGTTCCCGCGTCCACGTCTTGAACTCGCAAACCCCGCCCGAAGTTAAAGAACTCAAAAAACAACTTCCGGCTGTTAGCAAAGAAAAAGATGCTGCTGTGCGCGAACAAGACTTTGACAAAGCTGGCAAATTGCGCGATCGCGAATTAGAAATCGAAGCCGAAATCGCCGCAGCTACTATCAACAAAAGCCAGATCAGAATCTCTCCCATCGTCACCGAAGAAGACATCGCCCACATCGTGGCTAATTGGACGGGAGTACCAGTCAGCAAGCTGACAGAATCCGAATCGGAATTGCTGCTGCACATGGAAGATACTTTGCACCAGCGCTTGATCGGTCAAGAAGAAGCTGTCAGCGCAGTTTCTAGGGCTATCCGTCGCGCACGGGTAGGCTTAAAAAATCCCAATCGCCCGATCGCCAGTTTCATCTTTTCCGGCCCCACAGGCGTCGGCAAAACGGAACTTACAAAAGCCCTGGCCACTTATTTCTTCGGTTCCGAAGAAGCCATGATTCGGTTAGATATGTCCGAATTCATGGAACGCCACACGGTTTCCAAACTCATCGGTTCGCCTCCCGGTTACGTTGGCTACGACGAAGGTGGCCAACTAACAGAAGCAGTCCGGCGCCGTCCTTACACGGTCATCTTGTTCGACGAAATCGAAAAAGCTCACCCGGATGTCTTCAACATGATGCTGCAAATCTTGGAAGACGGCCGCTTAACTGATGCTAAAGGTCGGACAGTAGACTTTAAGAATACACTGCTGATCATGACCTCAAACATCGGTTCGCGAGTGATTGAAAAAGGCGGCGGCGGTCTCGGTTTCGAGTTTGCTGAAAGTGCCGCAGACGGTCAGTACAACCGCGTTCGCAGCTTGGTAAACGAAGAACTGAAACAGTTTTTCCGTCCCGAATTTATCAACCGCTTGGATGAGATTATCGTCTTCCGCCAGTTGAACAGGGAAGAAGTCAAGCAGATTGCGGACATTATGTTGCAGCAAGTCTTCAGCCGCTTAACCGAACAGGGTATTACTTTGTCGGTGACAGAACGGTTCAAGGACTTGTTAGTTACAGAAGGCTACAATCCCAGCTACGGTGCTCGACCTTTGCGCCGCGCAATCATGCGGTTGTTGGAAGATGTACTGGCTGAGGAAATGCTGTCTGGGAAGCTGAAAGACGGCCAAAAGGCGATCGTGGATGTGGATGAAAACGGTCAGGTTAAGGTAGTGCCCGATGGTTCATCTGAGCCGAAATTGCCCGAATTCGCATTAAGCCATTAATGCACTCTACAGACGGATAAATACTGTTAATTAAAAACCCGGTTTCTCCGAGAAACCGGGTTTTTAATTAAATAATACCCGTTAAAAAAAAGCAAGTTTAGGCACGCTCCAAATCCTTATATAATCAGTCATATCAAATTCGGTAGCATCGGAATTATTCCTCTCTGTATTCTCTCCCTCTGCGTTCTCTGCGCCCTCTGCGGTTAAATCATTCCGATACAACCGGAAACGATATCATTCCCAATTCTAAAATCTAAAATCTAAAATCTAAAATCTAAAATGGTATGAGTTATGACTCTATTATCCCAACACATTATCTACAGCAATTTCTACATCTGGAAAAGCAAGAATTGATAAAACCTGACCCCGCTGAAATCTTTGAATATTTTGGTATCCCGAAGGAGAAGGTTCGCGATAAACTACTACACATTGCTCGTTAATATCTACCTGCCAAACTTCTACAATATTGTCTTCGGCATAAAGAGGAATTTTGATATTTCTGTCAGTTTCAGCGGTTGCATCCGCCACTTCCACAATTAGTAAAATATCCTCAGACTGAGGATGTCCCGATTCGTAAAAATCATCGCGCCGTCGCAGTAAGGAAATATCCGGTTCAGGTTCCGAGCGATCGTCCAATTCTACCGGATCTTGAACTCCAATGGTTACTCTCGATAATAAGCGGATATAGAATAACTCTGTCAGACGCTTGACATGAGATGTATGCCTTCTACCGACGGCGGCCATTTGAACGATTTCTCCTCGAATCAATTCAACTTTATCATCTTTTGTCAAGATGCCAGATTCAATCATCTGATGATATTCTTTTACTGTGAACAGGCGCTTCATAAACTGAGTTGTCATAATTTATTTATTTGGCGCTCCTTTTAGTTGCCCTTTTTCTGTTTCATCGCCTTTGCTGCTTTCACAATCTCAAATCGCGGCGCAAAAAAAGGAATTTTTACCTATTGATCTTAGTTTGCTTTTAAGGTATATTTTAGATAATGGGAGTAGTAACTTAATTTTTAAAATTGCCACTATTCCCATTATTAAATAATACATTGTCAAGCTAACAGTGTCAAGCTTTTTACCCAAAAAAAAAAGGGCGATTTTTCAAAACTTCATCAACAAATAATCATAGGGTTAGGGTTTTGGTAAACCCACCCTAACCACCCAACAAAAGTTGATTAAGGGAAAATTTAATCCCACGATTGCAATTGTACAACCCAATGCTGCACGACAGCAGAAATGCGATCGCGCCGCGTTTCAAAAGTAGCAGCAATCCAGATAAATGCAATGCCAAAAGCCAAACCAATGGCCCATTTAATCAGCGGATAATCGAAGATTAGAACCACCAACTGATAGAAAACATTGATTAAAAAAATTCCCGTTCCCACAAACAAAAACGCCCGAACTCGCAGCGCCAAACCCGCTGCAATCGCCACCAAACTAAAAGCTGCCGCAACTAAACCGTGGCTTTGCTGAGTCAAAAGAGGCATCCCGCAAATCAGCGCCGTTGCGAGCATTCGTAGAGTGTGGCGTAGCGGTTTTTGTGCGGGTAATTTGAGAGTGCGATCGAACTGAGTAATATAAAGGAAAGAAAGTCCTAAAGGAGTAACATAAAACTCTGGCTGAGTCAATCCTATTTCCCCAAACCACCGCAGCAATATCCAGTCAATTATCGCCACACTCACATAGGTACAACGGACTTCCTGCCTTTCCCAAGCTAGGAAAACATAGAAGGCGGCAGCTATCAGCAAGCTAATCGGATAAAACTTAGCCGGACTTTCCAAAATAGTAACTATTGGAATCAGCAAAGCAATTACCTGCCAAGGTTTTTTTGACCAACCCCAGTTGTCCCAAGGCAAAATGTAAATGAAATAGGCAAATAGAGAAGCGAGGGCAACTTTCCAAGGCCCCAGCGGCCCGGAAATATACTTAACTAAAGGCGTATTGATCCAGTAAAGCCGGATACCAAAGGCTTCTAGCCAGCCCAAGTAAATCCAAATTTCTGCCCATTGGCGATCGAGATTATTTCGCCCTTGCAAGAAAGCATATTGAACTAATAAAGCACCAGTGACTAATCCTAAATTGAGGCCGGATTTAATATCATTGGCAGAAGCCCAAATCAGCAGCCAACTGCTCAAAACCCAGTGCAGGTGAGCAAATATTTTTAACTCTGCATTAGTTAAATGTAAATAATTGCTGAGCCAAGGAGATAAAATGCGATAAATATATGTTAAAGCTGTGCCGAGAGTGGCCAGGACAATTAAGCCGTCGCCAAAAGCTCCTTCTGGTGTTTGAAAAAGTTGATAGAGTAGCGATTCGTAAGCAGCAACGGAGACGCCAATTAATCCTAAATAAACCAAAGGTTTGAATTCTGGCTCCCGCCTACCAATGCCGATCGCAATTAAAGACGCACCCAACACAGTTAAACCAGTCCAATTCGTCAAAGTGTGCGATCGGAAAGTTAAACCCAATACCCCGTAAACCAAAGGTATAAAATGAATGCTAGGTAAAATAGTTGGATCGCGGTGGCGGCGCCGCCACACATCGCCCAATAATTGCGTAGACAATCCGAGAGCGATATTAGCAACTGCTAAATTAATCGTCGTGCGATCGACAAAACTCAAACCGACTGCTGTCAACAACTCCAAACTCCAAGCCAAGGCATAAATTGCCAGAGGGGAAAGTTGGCGTAAACTTCGGAAAATAATCGCAGCCATTATCACCAAAATAGCAGCCAAAACTTCAGCAGAGGGCGAGGAACTCAAGTTACTGCCTGCGTACAGTTCAAAAGAATAAAAAGTAATAGTTGTTAACAGCAAGCTTGCCAGTAAGATTGCCCACCCATCTGCAGCTCGATCGTAAATTTCAGCTAATTGAGAAGACTCAGGTAAACGGCTGGAAAAACGAACAATCATGCTGCGAAGCAACCACAGACACAAAAGAGCGATCGCCCCGGCAATTCCCCAATCCCAACCCGAAACAAAACCTAATTGATCGATCACCGCAGCTACGAAACTCAAGCCAAACCCCACTCCAATCGCAGCCGCTGGTAGCTCGACTAAATAGTAAGTATTGACCAACATTAATCCGGCGGCAACCCCCAAACCAATTAATCGATATCCCGGAAAAATAAAAATTAGAAGTTGGGCAACTATTAAAGCGATCGTACTAAATGTACTGGCAACTCGTTTGTGAGGAACCTCAGTATATTTAGCAACAGCAGTCAAAGCCAAAGGAGTCACCAGCCAGAGTAAACTCCACTGAGGGCGGTGAGTGGCAGTACCCGCAATCAAATAATTTTGCATCAAGACAAAGCTAAATCCTGCTAATACTAAGCCCAGATACCAGGAACTTTGGAACCATGCAGGATGCCAGCGTAAAAAGGCAGAGTTTTCTTGGGAATTTGCCGCTTTCATCCAGACAAAAAATACCCATTCACTCGCCATAAACATTAATAATATTGCCGACCAAATATTGGGGGTCAGGTTTGGGAAAAATAAGTCAATTGCCGAAGCGATCGCGCCTAAACCCATAATGTGAGTTATGGGAACCAAAATTGCTGGATTTCCCTGTTGCTCAGCCGCAGAATCCGGCCTCGCAACTCGCCGGGAATTATCTGGAATTATGTATTTCCAAGCGATCCAACCTAAAATTAAAGTAGAGACTAATAAATTGAGCGATCGCCAAAACGGATTGACAAAACTAATAACAGTTAAAACACTCCCCAAACCGAGAGCAAGGTTTTCGCCAAAACTGGCAAGTTGAAACTTTCGCTTGCGGTAGAGCCACTGCGCTGCACTTACCATTAAAATTAAATAAGGCAACAGCAGAACACCCCAAAAAGCCCAAGGAGTTTCCTGAGAGTTTGTAAGCTGAGTTAAAAATGCCACAACTTGTGTTTTAATCCCTAAAGGAAGCACTCGCCAAAACAGCCAAATACTTTGAAGTCCCACCGCCTCCAGCATTAGCAAATCAAACTCTTGCCAAAACCGCACTAAACGGTTATAAAAAAACCAAACAGCCAATCCGCTAACTGCGATCGCCTGTAGCGGAATGTCACGAAAACAAACCAGCCACCCCAAACCCAACAAACCCATTCCCGCTAATTGCCATTTAAAAAAATTGCTGGGATTTGGCCGATCGGATATATTGTTTTCAATAGTCCCAGATGTGAGGGGGTGCTGCCAATCTAGCCATGCTAAAAGCACGCCACAAATCGCCAAAGCTAAACCCATTTCAGCGATATTTACATCCTTGACAAATATCGCTCGACCCAGTAAAATTCCTAACGAATAAGCTACTAAAGCTGCTTTTTTGTAAGTCAGAAAATCTCTGCTCAAACTGAAAGCAGCGGGGAACGTTTCAGTATTTCCCCCACCTTGGATAGATTGCAATCGTTGTTGCTGAACTTGATAAACTGTAGTAGCAGCAGTTCCCACTGTACCCACATAAACCGCAGTAAGGGCAAAGCCTGCCAAGGCCCACCAAGAGTGCAAATAACTCAATCCCAAGTGATTTAGGGCGATCGATCGAGTGATGTTTTTTCCTGAACAGCTTTGATATTGATATTTGATAATCCGGGCAGTTATCCAAGTCAAAATAAGTGCCGCTGCGATTGCTACCGCCCAATCCCAAGGATACCGCCACAATCCAAAAGTATCCATTGCCCAAAAATTGATCGGCACTAGCAACAGCGTCACTTCTTGCAAAGTTTGAGCAGTCAAGTGCAAATTCTGCTGTCTGTTTGCCCAACTGCTAATCGCCCAAAAGGTTAAAGTATAAGCTAACAAAACTCCGTATTGTCCGGAGGCAGGAAATCTTTCCCACTGACTGGCAGCTAAGACTCCAGAGGAGACAACTACCATGAACACTCCTAAAAACAACAGCCACACCACGCTAATTTCTGCCATTAGCGAGTGCAAAATTTGAGCGATAAAATTAGGGGTTTGAGTAGTTTCTGTGGGCCTAGCAACGCTTTCTCGGCTGCTAGGTACTGCTTTTTGCGTTGATAAGGCAGGTACTTTAGGCTCGGCAATAGGATCTCGCGGGTTTTCAATTTCAGAAAAATCTACAGCGGGATCTCTGATTGGGCAGACTAAATACTGTCGGCACAATTCCTCAACCTCAGCGGGCGAAAGTAAACCTAGCCGCAGCCACGCATCTAAACCTGTCAACAACTCAGGATGCGAGGCTAAGACGCTCAATTCAATTTTGCTCGATCGATCTTTGGGAGACGACATTGGCTTAAACTTGTACTAAGTACCTTCAAGCTATAGCCTAGATTAATGTCGAGCGAACATGGCAACATTCCGCCATCGCAATTGGCACAATAAGTATTTATTACTAAATATCTGTTGCAGCAAGTGTCAACCGATAAAAAAAACCGCTGATGGGCCTAAACTAGCGTGCCTCAGCGGTGAAAAACTCCCAATTAGGACACAGCACCGATGTCCTTACCGATGATCGACATACAACAGTTCTCAATCTTGGTGAGGTATGCCCACGGAGGCCACGGATCCCTATGCCCGCTTATCAACCGTGCACCTCATGTTACTGAGAAAGGCTATATTTCAACAAAGTGTCCACACTAGCATTGTGGTCTATGAAAGAAAACAAATGTTTGAAGAGGAGTTTTCCATCTGCATTCAAAACAAACTGAGCAGGCAAAGGAGCACCTAAAGCCTGACCGACTTGATAAGCACGAAAAACTTGACAGCCTGGATCAGAAAGCAGAGGCATTTTCAAGCCTAAATCTCTAACCACAATTTGGCTTTGGCGATCGTCGGTACTGGCAACCATCAATAATTCTATATTGCGATCGGCAAATTTTTCCCAGTTTTCATTCAAAGCTTTAATGTGAGGAAAACAGAAAGGGCAATATTGCTTTTCTGTAAAAATCCGCGTAAAAGCCAGGACTACCGGCTTATCGCCCCGATAATTCGACAGCCGCACTAATTTGCCATTATTAATATCCGGCAATTCAAAATCTGGCGTCATCTGTCCCAGCTTCAGAACATTACTCGCCGGAACAGGCAATAGATTTTGGAAAAACCGCTCATTTAACAAGCCGCTAAAATTAGTAGAAGTCAGCATATTTCCTAATTGGGTAATTGCTAATTGCTAATTGGTAATTAAAAATCCGCTTAAATAAATGCCTCTGCAGGTACGGACACGGCAGCGCCGTGTCCGTACAAATATAATCTGCTTAAACCGCAGCAAAGAATACCTTAGACTTGACAGGATCGGGAGTCATGGTCTTGTCACCGGGCTGCCAGCCGGCGGGACAAACTTCATCGGGGTGAGACTGGACGTGTTGGATAGCTTGCAGGGTACGGAGAGTTTCGTCCACGTTGCGGCCGAAGGCAAGATTGTTGATAGTAGAGTGTTGGATGATGCCTTCTTTGTCGATGATGAACAGACCTCGGAGGGCAATGCCTGCTTCTGGGTCTAGGACGTTGTAGGCCGAACTAATTGTTTTTTTGAGGTCAGCAACTAAGGGATAGTTGAGGTCGCCAACACCGCCAGATTTGCGGTCTGTTTGTATCCAAGCGAGGTGAGAGAATTCACTGTCCACGGATACGCCGAGGATTTCGGTATCGATTTTTTTGAAGTCCTCGAAGCGATCGCTAAATGCTGTAATCTCAGTCGGGCACACAAAGGTGAAGTCCAAGGGGTAGAAGAACAGGACTACATACTTTTTGCCTTTATAGTCGGACAGTTTAACAGTCTTGAATTCCTGATCCACTACGGCTGTTGCTGCGAAATCGGGTGCAGCTTGACCAACCCGGAGGCATTCACTGGTCATAGATTTTGTTTCCTTTTTTACGAACTGTTACAAATATATCATACTCATAACGACTACAAGTATCTTCTCGATCAATCAAAAAAAACGCTCTCAAATTTGAGAGCGCAGTTTTTTTGATTAAATAATGGCTCAGGCGGGATTTGAACCTGCGACCTTGGGCTTATGAGTCCCCTGCGCTAACCACTGCGCCACTGAGCCAAATCTACTTCACGATTTACTATCGTAGCACGGTAGGGCTAGCTATGTCTTGTTTTCAAACAACACTCTTTCTAATGACTTCCAGTAAAAGTTATGAGTTTTGGTAATCATTCAAAACCCATAACTTCCGACCAGTCGTTACCGAGAAGCGCTGGACGCATCGTCGGGCAGAAAAGCCATTGGGTTGATAGCACCCTGTCCGGGGGGATGAATTTCAAAGTGCAAGTGCGGCCCGGTACTGAAGCCAGTGCTGCCCATTTCTGAAATCTGTTCCCCTTGAGCGACTCTCTGACCCTTTTGCACCAAAATTCGGCTGTTGTGGGCATAGACAGTCTCAGTGCCGTCAGGATGGGTAATTTCCACCAGATACCCGTAGCCGCCGTCGTTCCACTGAGCATAGGTAACCACCCCGTCTGATGCTGCCACAATTGGCGTGCCGATCGGCCCTGCAATATCAATTCCTTTGTGCATCCGTCCCCACCGCCAGCCGTAGCCAGAAGTAAGAACGCCCTTAGACGGCCAAATAAACCCGTTAGCCGACTGTTGTTTGCCGTTAGGCAGATAAGTATCAGGGCTCGAAAGCGGAGGCAGTTCTGGAGAAACCATGCGTCCCAAAGACGGGTTGCTTAGGGGATCGTAACCCTCGGCTCCCAAAGGAGCAGTTGCCACTACCGGCTGTTCCAGAGTGCTTTTTGGCGTCAGGTTGATCGGTTGCAGTTCCGCTGCGCGAGCGGGGTCTAAACGCTCTTGCTGCTGCTTCTGAACCTGCTGGGACCAGGCTCTCGATGGCGGTCTGCTGATTTCATTCTGCACCGCCTCAGTATATTCGGGGGTGTAGAGATAGGGATTGGCACTTGGCATATCCTCAGACGGGTTGACCGAGGGCCCGTCATTTGGAGCCAGGGACACCGCATTGGCGCCGATCGAATTGCGCGAGGCACGATATTCCTCTCGCAGCCTGACAACTTCTGCCCTCAAGCGTTCGGAATAAGGGTTGAGAGCTTGTGCGGTGGGGAGAGCCTCCGAATTCGACTCTGGTAAAGCGCTAGTTGGATCGGCATTTGAACCCTGGGCGCTAGTATTTGCCACGAAGCTGATCGGCTGCGGGTATTCTCCCGTAGCGATGGCGGTAGCAGTTGCACTGGCTGGCGAGGGCAGGGCACTGGTGTCAACTGCACCTGTAAATGTTGGTTCGCCTTGAAGATCCAGCTTCCGTGGATCGCTAATGGTTTGGGAAACTTGAGTCAGCGGAATGCTGTTAATTTGGGGAACCATCGGCGCTGAAATATTGTTCAGACCTTCCAGGTTCTCCAAGGGAGAGACAACAGGCACTTTGGGCCCCGGTGCTGCAACGCCAGCACCGGCTATTTCCGAGGTAGACGAGCTGGGGTTCAAAGATGCGGGAACCGAACTCGCCCCCCAGACCGATGTAGAGTTGGAGGCAGAATAAGATGCTGCCGCCTCCACCCCTGGATTTTTCAACCCAACTTGGGGAATTTTGAGCCGTTGATTGACATTCAGCAAGTTGGGGTTGCCGAGCTTGTTGACGGAGATCAGATCTTTGGGCGATACGCCGTGACCTTTGGCGATCGCATCTACCGTATCTCCCGGACGCACGCTGTAGAGAACCTCAGCCGGCCGGGCGGTGCTTCCCGCAGGGGGGACTAGCACAGCCGAGGGCAAACTGGGTGTTGCCAAAGACTGTTCTATTGACTCGAATGCTCGATCGGGCGATGCTGCTTGACCTTCCCCGGAATTGGGAATTACAGGTGTGGCATCGAGGTCAGGAATAGTTGTCCCAGTTGCATATCCGGGGGAGGTCAGCGTCGGTGCTGACTCGGGCACAAATGCCGCAGGTGTAGATAAATTTGCTCCCCCTTCCGACCCGAACATAGTTCGACCCGATTCTGTGGTGCGGTTTTCCTGTTTTTTCAAACTGTCGATCGCCCCGTCTGCATTCGGGATGTCGATCGAACTTTGTTCCGGTACCGTCGTGACCAGCGGGGTCGCTGCGGTTGATGGCAGCGCTGTCATCGCTGCACTATCCAATGGCTCGGAGCCAGTCAGATTTAACTCTTGTTCGGGATTGACCGTCGCTGCGCGATCTAGCGAAGCCGATGTGCTATAGCCGGCGTTCTGTTGTGGTGTGGCTTCCGTCGCAGTCGGAATTCTAAGCTGTTGGCCAACTTGGAGTATGGTATCGGGTTGGATGTCGTTGGCAGTTGCTAGTACCAACGGTTCTACTTCATAATCCCGAGAAAGCTCCCAAAGGCTTTGCCCCTCCTGCACCTTAACCGTCGCCGGCTCAGAAGGTGCTCCGGGCTGTTGGGCCCTGGAACCGTCAACTTGTGCGGACGTAGCGGGCCCGTTGGCCGATACTGGCTGTACTTCAGCGGTGGATTCTGATGTCGGTGCGAGCTCAGACGCGCGAGCGCTGTCTCCATTTCTCGGTAGCAGGATGCCAGAAGCACCTACCGATATTGCCAGCCCGATCGTGGCGAGAGAGCGAACTCTGCCTGTGCTGAGCGTTGTCTGTTTTGATGGTTCCGCAGAACCGTCTCTGTCGATTTCACTAGCCTGAACAGGCTTAATTTGGGGATATGTTCGTTTCAAAAAAACGACCTCCTACTGAGAAGCGCTAACTGTCCTTGGAAACACTCAAGGGGATCGCATGACGCTGAATTTAAATCAACAAGCAAAAATATTCTGATTGTTGACAGCTATCATGCTTAGGCCAGATTACCTTGCTTTTTAAATTTAGACAAGCTCAAACCGTCATAAATTTTAAAATTCTCGGTCAAACCTGCTGCAATTAACCCCACAAGCCTTACACCGCAATAGCTGGAACGAATACATAAAATCTTCATTCCCGTAAGGCTCTGAACTCTCACCTATTATCAGACTTTAGGCTAATTTCCGGACAACCTACAACCGTATATTTACTAGATATAGTGTTCAGACCCAAGCTGGTACTCGCTGACGCCCTAAATCGCTAAAATCCTCTGTTTTTGTTGCTGAATCCTCTTGGGAGTAATTTGGTGTTGCTGATAACAATCTGTTTTTGAATGAATAAAATATATTAATGTCGGCTATCTAGATTTTCACCCCTTTGATACAAATTTCTTATATTAAAATGGAGACTTGGCAGCCTCCACCAGCTATTAAATATCTATATATTTATGTGTTGATAATGATTTATCCCAGCTCCCCCAACTGTCGTTTAGCCTCAAATAAACCTACAGCGGCGCTGACGGAGAGGTTCAAACTCCTGACTCCAGGCTGGCTCATCGGAATAAAAACTGTGGCATCGCAGGCATCCAAGACGAATTGGGGAATGCCTACAGTTTCCGAGCCAAACATCAGCCAGTCGCTGGGCTGAAATTGGAATTGCGCGTAATTGCATCGCCCGCCAGTGCTGAATCCGATCGAGCGTCCCCCGCGCTGCTCCCGATAGACCAGAAAAGCCGCTAAGTCTTCGTGGCAGTGGAGATTGACGTAGGGCCAGTAATCTAAGCCGGCCCGTTTCAGGTAGCGATCGCTAATTTCAAACCCCAGCGGGCCGACTAAATGCAGTTCCGTGCCTGTGGCAGCGCAAGTGCGGGCGATATTGCCAGTATTCGGGGGGATTTGCGGGTGAATCAAGACAAGTTGGGGCATGAAGCTAATTAAAAGCGTAAAATACAGCTATTGGGAAATTTATCAAACTACCCACAGGTAGATATACCTTATAGCTTTTATTTATAACCTTTGTCGAGCTCCATTGATTAAATATTCTGATTGGTTTTTGGGAGGTGCTCTGCAACTTTTGACAATCAAGCATCCAGGATACCCGCCACGTGATTCATTCCGAAAGCAGACTCAGGATCCAGAAATAAAAAACCTGTATCCGATGAAACTTGCCGAACGTATTTATCCGTGGGGTCAATCTAAAATCTAAAATCTAAAATCTAAAATCTAAAATCGATTGACCGGGAGGTTCGGGCTATTTGTATTTGCTGAGTACGCAGAGGCAGGGGGCTAGTGAAAGCCCCCCTTATCATAACGGCGGGTACTTCAGGCAACTAACTGGGCGCACAAGTTGTCTTCAAGTTCCCATTCTTGGTGAGCCATACCATTAATCCCTTGCAGAATAATACTGCGGGTGTCTGAACCGCCCTCGTGTAGCTTCAACCACTGCTGGGCCGTGTTGCCTTCCCGGAGAATCTTTTTGAGTGGCGAGAGAAAGCAGCTAAAGCCGCGTTTTTTGGCTATAGGCCACACTTCGCGGTAAATTTCCTCAATCCAATCTCGTGCCAGAATAGTTCTGCCGTCTTGCCAGTGGGTAAGTTCGGCATCCAAACTTTGCCGGGATGCAGCAATTTCGTTGGCGTCTGTGAGAGCAACTAAGTCTTGGTTGCGGGTGGCTGCTGGCAAGGTGCTGAGCTCTAAAGGGTCTAAGCTGGGGTCTTCCATCATCTGCCAAATGCGAGCTTCTAGTAAGGCAGTGATGGCTAACAAAGCCAGAGGATTGACTTCGAGGTCGCAAATTCTCAGTTCGAGGCGGTTGAGACAGTAGGGGCGGCGATCGCCATTTGGTCGCACTGCAGACCACAAATGGCGGACGTTTTGCATAGTACCGAGTTCTAGCTGTTCTTCAGTCCACTGAATGTAATGCTTGTGACTTTCAAACAGGGGAACGATGGCGGGAGTTTTGGGAAACAAACCCCACCGAGTGGAATGATAGCCCGTGACTTCCCCGTCGAGGAAGGGGGAAGAGGCGCTCAAGGCAAGGTATAGCGGTGCTTCGACGCGGGCGAGGCGGATGGCGCGCATCAGCATTTCTGGTTGGGAGATGCCGATGTTGATGTGAATGCTGGCGGTGACGACTTTGGTGCCGTAGGTTTGCTCGATGTAGGTGTGGTAGGGGTTGTTGGGATCGGATCTGTAAAATCGATCGCTCCCTCCGAGAGACAAGGTACTTCCCGGCAGCAAGGTATAGTCGCCCAATTGTTTGAGATACTCGCGCAGCCGGACTCGCGGCTTGACTAAGGCGCACAACAGGCGATCGTAGCTGCACAGCGGGGCGGTCGTGTACTCCACATTGCGGCTATCAGGCTCCCGCACAAATCCCTCTAGATCGGCGACTATGCGATCGGAGAGACCGACAACCTCACCTTCGGGAGTGCCGGTATACATTTCTACTTCAAAGCCTTTTGATAGCAGCACGTTTGTTCCTCAGCTAAGTTGAGTGCTAGTTTCTAGTATCCCAAAAATTGACCTGTTCATACTATCTTCCACGAGGCAGAGTTGAAATTTTTCGCGACTGGCACTGAAACCCGGTTTTTCGGCGCAGGCTTTGTTTGAGCGTTTGTTTCCTAGTTGGGGGCCTGCCATGACAAATAATGCCATCGCAAAGAGTTTCCGAGACGGTTTGAGAGTCAGAAAGGCTGTTTGTTCGATCGCGCTTGTGTTTGATTCGGTATTGGGGGCGATCGAACTTGTGGTGAATAGAACCCACTCCTGCCTCAGTTCCACATCTATTTTCTGCCTTGAGGGGGATAGCCGCAGATATATCTTGGGTGCGATTCTAAAAGAGGGCTCTGCAATATTTTTGAGCTATAGTATTAACCCCTAAAAATCCCTGTGAAAGAGCAAGAAAGAACCCCTCCCAATTTTTGGAATATGCTAAGCAATTTAGCCTTAGTCCGGTTTTTGCTTTTATTTGCTTCTGGTTGGGCTGGACTGCAACTTTTAGCTTACTTTGAAACAGCAGTCGCGGTTTTCACCATTGCTGCACTCGTGGCTTTTTTGCTCAACTATCCGGTGCGAACTCTCCAGAGATTTTTACCGCGAAGTTTAGCTGTCGCCTTCGTTGTCCTGCTCACCATTTTAGTTTTTGGCGGTCTCACCGTCACTGTAGGCGTCACTCTTTTATCTCAAGGACAGCAATTAATTGACAGCATGACTGAATTTGTGAATGCTTTTGCGCCTCTGTCCGAGCGCATCGAAGCATTTTTGCGAGCAAGAAACCTGCAAGTTAACCTGCGAGTTATTGAGGAACAACTGCGAAATCAAGCTTTGGCAGGAGTTGTATCGAGTATTGCTTTTTTACAAGTATTTTTAACCAATTTATTGAATTTAATATTAATTATGGTAGTGGCTTCTTTCATGTTACTTGATGGAGAGAGGCTGTGGCTGTTAGTTCTCAAATTTATACCCCGACACCTGCACAGGCGTTTAAGTGTAACAATAGAGAAAAACTTTTTAGGATTTTTTCAGGCACAAATCCTGTTAATGTTATTTTTGACAACAGCAAGTTTTTTAATCTTCCTGCTGTTAGATGTAAAATTTCCCTTGATTTTAGCCTTTATTATCGGATTGTTTGATTTAGTTCCAGGGATCGGAGCGACGCTGGGGATTAGCTTAGTTTGTTTTATTGTATTGTCTCAAAATGTGTGGCTATCTTTAAAAGTATTGGCAGCTTGCATTGTTTTGCAGCAAATTCAAGACAACTTTATTCATCCGAGACTCATGCAAAATTCCCTTAACCTCAATCCGGTAGTGGTATTTTTTGCACTGTTAGTCGGAGCAAGATCAGCAGGACTTTTAGGTATATTTCTGGCGATTCCGCTAGCGGGAGTTATAGTTAGCTGGTTTGACATTGAAGAAATGCAAGCGGAAGGTTAATTGATGCAGCCCTCCTATTTTATATCCAATCCCGCTGGAAAATTCGGTTTTAACTTACAGACTAGAAGTCCCATGCTTCAAAAACTCTCCTGTGCCCAAAGCGCAACTACAAGTAAAGAGAAAAAAGCACTGTATGGTACACCTTACTGCGTACAGTTAATGAATAAATTGCAAGTCAGTAGGAAATCTTTCTTCTTCTGGTTCTGGATCATAAATATAATCGCAGTCAAAACGCAGAGCTTGAGAGTGGCGGCTGATAGAAAATCCGCAATTACTCACCATTTCTGTAGTAAAAGTTGCCATGACTAACTCAATGAGCTTTCTGTAGGAAATGTTAGGAATTTGAACGTAATAGGTGCGTCTGGCAAAAAATATTCTCTCATCTTTCGGGAGAATTATGCCATTAATTCTGTGTGCGTGTTGAATCGGCTTGATATAGGTTTCAATAAACTGCGACTGATTTTTTTGGAGTCTCGCTAATCTTTCGTGTTGCAACCAGCTCATTTGAAACACAATTTTAATAAATTCAAACCCCAAAATGTAGTTAAAAACATTATTGCGTTCTTCTGTACTCAAGACGAAGCGGAGTGCAGATTCTAAATATTGGTCAGTTTCTCGGCGCGATTGTTGAGCTGAGTGGATATAAAATTGTTTGATGTAGCTTCTTAAATCTGATTCGTTTAATTGTTTTTTGACCCGAAATCTGATTAAATACTCTTTGACTCGGTGTAGAGTATCTACATCTTCAAACATTTTTGAGACTAAACCGTCGGCTGTATAATTATCTAAAAATTCTGCTTGCAAGTCGGGAGTAGATGCACACAATATGTAGCAGAGGGACAAGACATAGCGTCGCTGGTTCCAAGGCAAGCTTTGGGCCCAATCTTTAACTTCTACAGGGAGTTTTTGCAGCACGGTATCTGTGTGGGGGAGTTGAGCAAGGTCGGCATATTTATGTTTTTGTTTAATCATTGCCTGAAACCTTATATTAGTAAGTATACAGAGTAATATATGGCAGATGATGGGAGGGGGAAGCTGCGACGGAGGGTTGCAAGTTGTTCTGTCTTATTTTCTTGCCATCTATCTAAATATACATTCTGTAGGGAACATGGGGCGTGATCTGTCTCACACTTTAGCGAGTTTTAAATCACAAATGCTAGCTCTTCGCATCACATTTGGGGGCGACGAGTGCCACCCGTAAAACTTCTTCCCGTCACCGGCGCAACATTGGGTTTCGTTGAGGATTAAGTCGGGTGATTCATGAGTTTTTGTTAGTAATAATTACTGAGTTCAATCATGAAATTGACTACAAGTATTTTCCCGGAAAATCAGTGCCAAGACTTAACTTTTCGCGATCGCCTCTTGCAACAAGTGCGACAGTGGCTTGATAACATTGCCGTGGGAGAGCCACCAGTAACTCAGTGGTGTGCCCAGTTATACGCGCAGGGTGTCATTGTGAGAGAGATATGCAGCTATGGGGACACCATCTTTTCCACATACCGCCTATGTGCAAGCTGAATCCTGTGTATGAGGAATTAATTGGGTTAAGCTTTCGCTCGCCCTCGTTTTTTCCTAACCTATACGGGGAAGATGTAACGCCGTAGCTAATTGAGGGGTGTCATACCTCGATCGCCCCTTGATATCAATTATTTATGGGGTCTGTCGCTCTGGTAGTTGCGAGAGCCATAATTTAAGCCATAATTGTTGATAATATCAATGGATGCCTCTCGATAGGAGTGGGTATCCATCGTGGCGCTTAAGCCAAAAATAACATCAAACGGTAGCAGCAAAAACAATAACTATAAAAATAATTTAATAATCTACGTGGGCTCAGGGAAGTGAATATGTTTAACGCAACTGAACTGCTGATTAAGGCTTTTGTCAATCGCCTGATTGAAGGCTACCGCCACACTTACGGCGGGTTTAAATCTGACTATGGCGAGATTATTGCTTGGGTGGCGAGTATGGCTTTAGAAAATATTGCTAATAGCGATGCTCTTTACCATAATGTCGAACACACTATTTTAGTGACCTTGGTGGGACAAGCAATTCTGGGGGGGAAGCACATCCGCGAAGGGGGTGTTTCCTGCGAAGATTGGTTGCACTTCCACATTGCTTTGCTATGTCACGATATCGGGTATGTTAAAGGTGTTTGCCGACAAGATAGAACAGATTTAGGACTGTATGCGACGGGAATAGGTGACATGAAATTAACGCTGCCTCCGGGGGCCACGGATGCTAGTTTGATGCTTTATCATGTCGAGCGCGGAAAAATGTTTATTGACGAGCGTTTTGGCGGTCATAAACTGATTGATGCTGAGCTGATTAAGCATAATATTGAGCTGACTCGTTTCCCAGTTCCTGCAGATGAAGATTATCAAGATACTGTAAATTATCCGGGTTTAGTTCGGGCTGCTGATTTAATCGGTCAGTTGAGTGATCCGCGATATTTGCAAAAGATTGCGGCGCTGTTTTACGAGTTTGAGGAAATTGGGCAAAATCGGGTTTTAGGCTATCAAAATCCGGGGGAGTTGCGGGATGGTTATCCGAAGTTTTATTGGAATGTGGTTTATCGGTATGTGAAGGATGCGATCGGCTATTTGGAACTGACGCAGCAGGGGAAACAAATTGTTGCTAATCTGAGCGCAAATGTGTTCCGGGTGGAGCATTCTAAGGTAGGATTGGAGGAGGTGGCTGTCGTTAGGTAAGTTTTGGGTAGATGTCGGGCGATATTCAGCAATCCTGTTGATATTGCAGCGCTAAATCTTCGATGAGTTCCACCATTGCGCGAACCATAGGCATTTTAGTGAGAATTTCGATCCAATACCACTGTCCGTTAGGATTGAGTTCGATAAAATAGAGCGTATCATCCTCGTCGCGAATGATGTCGAATGCACCAAAATTCAAACCAAACTCGTCAAGCATTTGATGAAGTTTGTTGAGGTAGTCGATCGGCAAATTGTCGGGAACGTGAACGAGTTTCTCCGGTTCGGTGACGCGCCAATCCAAAGTCACGTCTGCATCGTTGGTATGTTTGGCATCAATCCGGCAAACAAAACTATGCTTGCCGATTAATGTAACGCGATATTCGGCTTTCTTTTGAATGCGTTTTTGAATAAAAACAGGCGCTAATCGAATGCTCTCTCGAAATGCTTCAAGTGTTTCTACATCAATGGGGCGAGTATAGCAAGCATACTGCTTTTCATCATGTAGGAATCCAGAGTAGCGCATCGGTTTGACAATGCACTTACCCTGTTGTGTCACAAAGTTGCAAGCAGCATCGTAGGAATTGGTTACGAGTGTTGGAGGGATAGTAATTCCCAGTTTTTGAGCAATTGGAATCTGATTGATGCGATGGGAAGGCAATCTAATTTTGTAGTAGTTATTGACCCACCTCGCTTTGGGATATAAGCCAGACAGAGAGTACATTAAAGATTCTGTTTCTTCTTGACAATACTTGATTGCCCAAGCATCATCAACTTCTGGAAACACTTGATAATCTTCTGGTTTTCGCCACCAAATCACGCCAACATCTTGAACTTCTCTCAAAGAGTCTTCAAAAGACAAAAAACTTTGACTGGGATTGCCCGAAGCTTGCCACGAGTAAGCATATTTGCTTTTTTTTATAAAACTTTCTGAATTTAATCGAATTGCTCGAATATTTGATTTTTGCAATTGGTTGATAACGACATCCGCATGAATGTCAGTCTCGGAAGTCACGATTAAAAGGTCAGTCATACTATTTTATATTTTAGATTTGAGATAGGAAATGATGGATAATGTATGGGTTTCGAGCTTGTATGCGGTTAGATTTTTTTTGAAACTGGTATCGCAATCAAACTAATTGAAATAATGTTGACAGTGAAAGACCTGTCATGCAAAAATTTATACAGGTCTTTCAAGAACATAAAGGGCGATCGAATTATCTGTTAATTATTAAAATTTCTAGTCGTCTTCTTGCGAGTCCTCATCGGATTTTGTAAAAGGCCAACCAACACTTTCACTCGTGGAAGAGCTCTTAGTACACCAGGAGCCGCTCATGGAGGTGATATTAGAAGTCTGCGTGCTGGGATCGTAGCTAGCTTGCTCTTCGGAAATGCCGTACTTGGGCAAGATGCTTAGGTGCATCATCAAGGGATGCGTTTTTTTGTCGAGAGCGAGTTGGGTAGTCGTCATAAGTTAGTTTCTTTGAGCGATGATTTGATATTCACAATGCTACAGCTTGCCAATTAATTTGTATAGTCGAAAAAGGTCGGATAAAGTCGTATAATATAAAAAGTTTTGATAAAGCTTTAATCGTTTTTGTATTCAAGGCGAAAATAGTCGGATCTAGACGGTTTTAGTTCGATCGCTCGGATATTGTGAGGAGGCGCGGGTGAACGTTAAGGAAGCACTGGCTTTTGCGGATGAAGTTGTCTTTGCGAAAACTGGCAAGCATTTAGATGATATGCAAGTTGGCGTGATTGAGGGCGTTCTGAAGCGACAAAAGTAGGGAGCGTGTCACTTTTGCGATGAGTATAAATACTCGTGAACCCCACCATGACTTTTTTACCCATCATCAGTATAAT